>NZ_RZTF01000804.1:0-984 GCF_004023175.1 Mesorhizobium sp. M7A.F.Ca.MR.362.00.0.0 | reverse complement strand
GTTTACGGCGTGGACTACCAGGGTATCTAATCCTGTTTGCTCCCCACGCTTTCGCGCCTCAGCGTCAGTTACAGACCAAAGAGTCGCCTTCGCCACTGGTGTTCCTCCACATCTCTACGCATTTCACCGCTACACGTGGAATTCCACTCTTCTCTTCTGCACTCAAGTCCCCCAGTTTCCAATGACCCTCCACGGTTGAGCCGTGGGCTTTCACATCAGACTTAAAGGACCGCCTGCGCGCGCTTTACGCCCAATAATTCCGGACAACGCTTGCCACCTACGTATTACCGCGGCTGCTGGCACGTAGTTAGCCGTGGCTTTCTGGTTAGGTACCGTCAAGGTACGAGCAGTTACTCACGTACTTGTTCTTCCCTAACAACAGAGTTTTACGATCCGAAAACCTTCATCACTCACGCGGCGTTGCTCCGTCAGACTTTCGTCCATTGCGGAAGATTCCCTACTGCTGCCTCCCGTAGGAGTCTGGGCCGTGTCTCAGTCCCAGTGTGGCCGATCACCCTCTCAGGTCGGCTACGCATCGTCGCCTTGGTGAGCCGTTACCTCACCAACTAGCTAATGCGCCGCGGGCCCATCTGTAAGTGACAGCGTAAACCGTCTTTCAGCTTTTCTACATGAGTAGAAAAGGATTATCCGGTATTAGCTCCGGTTTCCCGAAGTTATCCCAGTCTTACAGGCAGGTTGCCCACGTGTTACTCACCCGTCCGCCGCTAACTTAAAAAGCAAGCTTTTTAAGTCCGCTCGACTTGCATGTATTAGGCACGCCGCCAGCGTTCGTCCTGAGCCAGGATCAAACTCTCCGATAAAGAGTAAGATTAGCTCATTTGCTAAACTCTAGCTTTTTGTTACTTTGTTTTCATCTTTATAACGCAAGTTATAAAAACGATTATTGTTGACGTTTTGTTTGTTCAGTTTTCAAAGAGCAATTTTTCGTTGCTATTAGGAGCAACTTTTATATAATAACATATC
>NZ_RZTF01000803.1:0-988 GCF_004023175.1 Mesorhizobium sp. M7A.F.Ca.MR.362.00.0.0 | reverse complement strand
TGGCCGGGGCAGTCGCTGGAGCCGCAGCGTCGTTGCCGGAAGGCGGCGTCGGCGTGGTGCTGCCGGCGGGCGCCGGGGTGGTCGTGCCGGGCAACTGGTTGAGCACGCCTTTGCCCGCACCGTCCGACGTCGCCGGCACGCGGTCGAGGATGTCGATCGGCTTCTCGCCGTAGCGGGCGACGATCGACAGTGTCAGTGACGTGGCGAAGAAGGCGGCCGCCAGGATCGCCGTCGCACGCGTCAGGGCATTGGCCGCACCACGCGCGGTCATGAAGCCGGATCCGCCACCGATGCCGAGGCCGCCGCCTTCGGAACGCTGCAGCAGCACCACGCCGACAAGGGCGAGCACGACCATGAGATGGATGACGATCAGTACGGTTTCCATAGTTTATCCTGGCAAGGCCTTGCCCGGCCGCGGACACGACCGGTGAATTGGAGGCGGCTCAATACAATGCTTTGACGGCATTTCCAAGCCCGTGGCCGGAATATGGGAAGCAACCCGTCCTTTGCAACGATTTCGTGCACCGGAAGCCCTTGTCCGGCGGAGCGAATGTCTTCAGGCAATATTGCGATAAGCCTCGGCGATGCCGAGAAAATCCGCCGCTTTCAGGCTGGCGCCGCCGACCAGCGCGCCGTCGACATTCCTGACGCCGAGCAGTTCGACCGCGTTGGAGGGCTTGACCGAGCCGCCGTAGAGAATGCGCATCTTCGCCGCGACGCCGCCGAGCTTTTCCGACAGCTTTTCGCGGATATGTGCATGTGCTGCGGCCACATCGCCGGCCGTCGGCGTCAGGCCGGTGCCGATCGCCCATACCGGCTCATAGGCAATGATGGTGTTCGATGGGGTGGCGCTTGACGGGACCGAACCATCGACCTGCCGCGACAGCACGTCCAGCGTGGCGCCCGCTTCACGCTGTTCATGCGTTTCGCCGACGCAAATGATGGGAACAAGCCCGGCACGCCATGCGGCGGATGCCTTGGCCTGGAC
>NZ_RZTF01000802.1:548-1006 GCF_004023175.1 Mesorhizobium sp. M7A.F.Ca.MR.362.00.0.0 | reverse complement strand
ACCGCCACCGGGCAGTTCGACGGCGACGTCGTCACGCCAGGCGCTGAAAAAGCGGGTGTCGAAGCGGCGCACCCGGTTGGGCGGCGTGATGGCGCGCGCAACGAAGCGCAGCATGTCGAGAGAGGGTTGCACGCCGTGTTCGGCAAAGCCTTGCCAATCGGGCCTGGGGGTTGCGAAAGCACCCTTGCGGCCGATCAGCAGCCCGGCTTCCTCATAGGTTTCGCGGATGGCGGACAGGGCGATGGCGCGGGCTCGTGCCGCACTTGTGCGGCCCGGTCCGGCGATCAGCCTGGCTTCCTGCTCCGGGTGCAATGCGGCGACGACCGGTATGCGGCTGTCGGCCGGATCGGTGCGGCCGCCGGGAAAGACGAACTTGCCCGGCATGAAGGCGTGGCCGGCATGACGGCGACCCATCAGAACCAGCACGTCATCGTCCTTGCGGTCGAGCAGGATGAGGG
>NZ_RZTF01000802.1:0-538 GCF_004023175.1 Mesorhizobium sp. M7A.F.Ca.MR.362.00.0.0 | reverse complement strand
GTTGCGCCAGGCAGCATTCTTGGCTGCGGCCTAGGCTCCGGGATGCGGCTCGATCACGTCGTGCTCGCCGCCGAAGCCGTGCATATAGAAGGCCCATTGCAGTCCGATGACGGCACCCTTGATCGGCTGCAGCAACGCAACCGACAAAAGGATGGTCAGCGGAACCCAGATGGCGATGTGCTGCCATGTGGACAGCGTCGACGTGGCCTCAACGCCCATGAAGGCGCCCAGCACGACATGGCCGACGATGACGATGACCAGATAGGCGGGCAGGTCGTCGGCCCGGTGGTGATGCAATTCCTCGCCGCAGACACTGCATGTGTCGACGGTCTTGGTGAAAGCGCGAAACAGCTTGCCTTCGCCGCAATGCGGGCAGCGGCCGAGCAGGCCGCGCTTCATCGCCGTCCACAGCGGGCGCGCGGTCCGGCCCGAGTGATGTTCTCCGCCGAAAACCTGTTCTTCCATGGCTGTTGTCATCATCGTCTCCTGCCGCGCGAACCCGGTCGCGATTGCGACGCGCGGGCGCGGCCCTTGGGCC
>NZ_RZTF01000801.1:0-1010 GCF_004023175.1 Mesorhizobium sp. M7A.F.Ca.MR.362.00.0.0 | reverse complement strand
GTTGACCGCATAATGCTGGGTAGCACGGTTGTCCCAGATAGCGACGTCGCCTACTTGCCAGCGCCACCGCACGGTATTTTCCGGGGCAGTGACGTAGGACTGGAACACCTCATGGAGCTTGGCGGAATCGCTCTTGGAAAGGCCGACGAGGCGCTGCACGAAATTGCCGAGCAGCAGCGACTTCTCCCCGGTTTCCGGATGGACGCGCACGACCGGATGCTCGGTCTCGTAGATCGTCGATGTGAAGATTTCCTCGAAGTGCTTCTTCTCTTCGGCTGTGGCGCGCGGGCGCACGGCTGTGTAGTCGTAGGCATTGCTATGAATAGCCCACAGATTGTCCGCCAATATTTTGAGCGGCGCCGGCAGATTCTCGTACGCGGCGTGCGTGTTGGACCAGATCGTGTCGCCCCCCGTCGCCGGAATGACGACGCCACGTAGGACCGAGAATTTCGGATAGGCATCGACGAAAGTCACGTCGGTATGCCACTGGTCTGCCCTGCCACCGCCACGGCCGGAATCGAGATTGAGAATTGAGGCCGTGCCGGCTGCCGGCCCCTGCGTGGGATGAGGTACAAGGTCACCCAGACGCCGCGCGAACAATTCCTGCTCCGCATCGTCGAGATGCTCCTGGCCGCGGAAGAAGATCACCTTGTGTTTTAGAAGAAGCTGGTTGATGGCTGCTATCGCTGCGTCCGAAAGGTCTCCGCCAAGGCGGACGCCTCTGATTTCAGCTCCAACACGGCTGATCAGCTGTACAACGTCGGAGTCAGGAATGGTCTGGTTGACAAGGACTGGATTGCTCATGGGGATCTCCTGATTGATCTTGGAAGGGGACAGCAAGTCACATCCGGCCAGCGGATGTCGCGCGGCGTTGAAAGTCTCATCGCGAGTCAACAGAGCTATTGAACAAGATAATCGACTTAAACATAGAAATAATGTTCCAAATTAAACTGGCTCGACGAAAGAGCCGTCTCCGTTGCTCCGGTCTCGGTGTTGAGTTCTCTCTGGGC
>NZ_RZTF01000007.1:38927-55249 GCF_004023175.1 Mesorhizobium sp. M7A.F.Ca.MR.362.00.0.0 | reverse complement strand
GACCTGCCCGATCGCGGCCACGATGTCACCTTCGATCCCATATCGAAACGCTCGGTGGTCTTCGCGCGTCAGCCCGGCACCTTCGCCGTGGTTTTCGATCACTCGGGCCGTGACGCGCCGCTGACCATCGCCAGCATCGCCGGCCGGCATTTCTTCGGCCATGGCGTGTTCTCAGTCGACGGTGCGCTGCTCTATGCCACCGAAAACGACTTCGACAACGCCGCCGGCGTCGTCGGCGTCTACGATGCGCGGGCCAAATTCAGCCGTGTCGGCGAATTCCCGACCTATGGCATGGGTCCGCACGAGCTTCTGCTCCTGGGCGATGGCAGGACGATCGCGGTTGCCAATGGCGGCATCGAGACCCATCCGGATTACGGCCGCGCCGAGCTCAACATTGCAACCATGAAGCCGTCCTATGTGCTGATAGACCGCGTCACCGGCGATCTTATCGAGAAGCACGAATTGCCGGCCGCACTGCATCAGCTGTCGATCCGCCACATGGACACCGATCGGTCCGGAAGCGTCTGGTTCGGCTGCCAGTACAGGGGGCCGGGCACCGATCGACCGTTGCTGGTCGGTCGCGCCGCGCGCGGCAAGGAGCTGCAGTTGCTGGACATGCCGCAGGACGTTTTGTCCGGCTTCCGCAACTACATAGGCTCGGTAGCCGCCAATCGGGCTGCCGGAACTGTCGCCGTTTCCTCGCCGGAAGGCAACTCGCTCGTCGTGATCGATGCGGCCAGCGGCCGGGTCGTTGCGAACAGCGCATTGGTCGAGGTCTGCGGCGTGGCGCCCGATGGAACCGGCTTCATGGCCACCACCGGCGCCGGCGAGATCGTCGAGGGCAGCGGTGCGACACGCTCCGAACCGGACTATGTCTGGGACAACCACATGCTACGTATCGAACAGGCCGCATAGGCTACAAGCGAAGCCGCTTAACGAATTATGCACTATCCCCTTGCGGTGGCGGGCCGTGGCGGGCACAGGGAATTGTTTTTCGAACCGGTTGCCTCATGAAATTGCTTGCCATCGACTGTGCCGCCAACCTCTGCGCCGCTTGCGTCTATGACGTGGTGGCGAAGCGGGAGCTTGGCCGTTCGGTGCTCGATCTCGGCAAGGGCCATGCCGAGCAACTGATGGCGGTCATCGCCGAAGCGCTGGAGGCAAGCGCAACCGACTATGCAGGTCTTGGCGCCATCGCCGTCTCTGTCGGCCCGGGTTCCTTCACCGGTCTGCGCGTCGGCGTCTCGACCGCGCGTGGCCTGGCGCTGGCGCTGAAGATACCCGCAATCGGGGTGACGACGCTGGAGGCGCTGGCCGCCGAAGCGTCAGCGGCATTTCCCGGTCGCGCCGTGCTGGCGGCGCTCGATGCCGGCCGTGAAGAGATCCACGCGGCCTTCTACGATGAAATGTCAGTCTTGACTTACGGTCCGGCCGTGGCCACGCTGACTGACGTGGTGGCCATGGCGATGGAAGCGTCTCCGGTGCTTGCCGGCACCGCGGCAGCGCTCATCAGCGCATCGGCCGGGCGCGAATTCGATGTCGGCCCTCGGACAGCCACCGCCGACATTGTCACCTACGCCCGCCTGGCTGCCGCCAAGGGCGCGGGCGAACGGCCGAAACCACTCTATATGCGCGGCGCCGACGCCAAGCCGCAGGCCGGGTTCATTCTTTCAAGGCAAGAAAATTAGATGCGCATACCTTTTCTCCAACCACGCCGCCGGGACTATGCGCTCGAGCCGCTGAGGATCGCCGACAGTCCGGCGGTCTCACTGCTGCATCGCGAGGACTTTGTCCGCCCCTGGACCGATGGCGAATTCGCCGCTCTTCTCGAACAGGACACCGTGTTCGGCTATGCGGCGCGCGAAACCGGACAGGGCTCCAAGCCGCCCGTCGGCTTCGTGCTGGCGAGGCTCGCGGCAGGCGAGGGCGAGATCCTGACCGTCGCGGTGGCGCGATCGCATCGCCGGCAGGGATTGGGCTGGCAGTTGATGGACGCGGTGTTGCGCGAACTGCACGCGCAGCGCGCCGAAGCGCTATTCCTCGAGGTCGACGAGACCAATGTCGCGGCGATCGCGCTTTACCGTCGGCTGGGCTTCCGCGAGGTCGGCAAGCGGCCGAATTACTACAGATCGACCGAACACGGACCGACCGGCGCGCTTGTCATGCGCCGCGATCTTCGCTAGCGAGACGGCCGGGATGGGGCGATGATCAAGAAAATCAGGATTTTCCTGGCGCTGGGCCTCGTTGTCGCCGGTTCGTTGGTCCTCGTGCCGCTACAGATCTTGTCGATGAAGACTGGCTGGTGGCCGGAAACCTTCATCCTCAAGGTCTGGCACAGGCTGATCGTCAGGGCGCTCGGCATGCGCATCCATGTCAAGGGAGCGCTGTCCGACAAGCGCCCGCTGCTGGTTGCGTCCAATCACATCTCCTGGACCGACATCATGGTGCTCGGCTCTTTTGCCGACGTAAAGTTCATCGCCAGGGCGGATATGGAAGGCTGGCCGCTGATCGGCATGCTGTCGAAGCTGCAGCGCACCGTCTTCATCGAGCGCGAGCGCAAGCGTTCGTCGGGCGACCAGGCAAGCGAGATTGCCAGCCGCATGGCCAAGGGCGATGCGATGGTGCTGTTTGCCGAGGGCTCGACCGGCGACGGCAATATGGTCCTGCCGTTCAAGAGCACGCTGTTCGGCGCCGCCTCGATGGCGATTTCCGAAGGCGCGGCGGAACAGGTGTTCATCCAGCCGGTGGCGATCGCCTATACGCGTCTGCACGGCGTGCCGCTCGGCCGCCGGCATCGCCCGCTTGCCGCCTGGATCGGCGATGAGGATTTGATGCCGCATCTCAAGGTTCTGCTGGCGGAGGGCGCACTCGACGTCGAGGTGCATTTCGGCGAGGCAATCGCCTTTTCCAAGGGTTCGAACCGCAAGGAGACGTCGAAACTGATGGAAAGCCAGGTGCGTAAGATGATGCAGGCGGCGCTTGCCGACCCGCGGCCGAGCCGGTAGCTCCGGCACGCTCTTGCTGGCGCGGGCCGAGAATCGTCTGTTTTTTGTCACGGAAAGGCGTTAGAAGCCGCCTTATGGACTTGAACACGATAGAAAGCGACGACATCGGCACTACGGCTGGACAGCCGGCGGTGCTTCCCGCGGCAGCGAGAAAAGTCTTCATCAAGACCTATGGCTGCCAGATGAATGTCTATGATTCACAGCGTATGGCCGATGCGCTGGCTGCCGACGGCTATTCCGCGACCGATGCCATTGGCGAGGCCGACCTGGTGCTGCTGAACACCTGTCATATCAGGGAGAAGGCGGCTGAAAAGGTCTATTCCGAGCTCGGCCGTATCCGCGATATGAAAGCCGAACGTGCCCTGGCCGGCCGTGAGATGCTGGTCGGCGTCGCCGGCTGCGTGGCGCAGGCCGAAGGCGCCGAGATCATCCGCCGTTCGCCGGCAGTCGACCTGGTCATCGGTCCGCAGACCTATCACCGGCTCCCGGACGTGCTGGCGCGGGTGCGCGGCGGCGAAAAGATCGTCGAGACCGATTACGCCATCGAAGACAAGTTCGAGCACCTGCCGCAGCCCAAGCGGGCCGAGGTCATCAAGCGCGGCGTCACCGCCTTCCTCACCGTGCAGGAAGGCTGCGACAAGTTCTGCACCTTCTGCGTTGTGCCCTATACAAGGGGCTCCGAGGTCTCCCGGCCGGTGGCGCAGATTGTCGCGGAGGCTGAGCGCCTGGCCGAAGCCGGCGTGCGCGAAGTGACGCTGCTCGGCCAGAACGTCAATGCCTGGCATGGCCAGGGCGGGAGCGGTCAGGAGTGGGGGCTTGGCCGCCTGCTGTTCAGGCTGGCCGAAATCCCCGGGCTGGCGCGTTTGCGCTACACCACCAGCCACCCGCGCGACATGGATGACGAACTGATAGCGGCCCATCGCGATCTGCCGGCATTGATGCCCTATCTGCATCTGCCGGTGCAATCCGGCTCCGACCGCATCCTCAAGGCGATGAATCGCCGGCACACGGCGAGGGATTATCTGGCGCTGCTCGACCGTATCCGTACCGCGCGGCCTGACATTGCGCTCTCCGGCGACTTCATCGTCGGCTTTCCCGGCGAGACCGAGGCGGATTTCGAGGCGACCATGGAGCTGGTGCGTCAGGTGAATTACGCCTCGGCCTTTTCGTTCAAATATTCGCCGCGCCCCGGCACGCCGGGCGCCGAAATGTCCGATCACGTGCCGGAAACGGTCAAGGACGAGCGCTTGCAGAGACTGCAGGCTCTGCTTGTGAAGCAGCAGCAGGATTTCGGTTTGAGCCTCGTCGGAAGCACCATCGACACGCTGATCGAGAAGCCCGGCCGTCAGGCCGGCCAGAAGGTTGGCCGCTCGCCTTGGCTGCAGCCGGTTATTGTTGATGAAAAGGCCGGCGAAATCGGTGACATTATCCAGGTGCGAATCACGAAGACGGGCTACAACAGCCTGTTCGCCGAATTGGCCTGAGGGTCTCGGCAGATGAGGAGAGACGGTTGAGCGCAGCAGAGCTGAAGAACCTGCCCCCGGTACCGGCATCTGGGGCTTCTGACATGGCGCACATCGTTCTGACTTTCGACAACAACAAGCTTGCCAGCGCCCTTTATGGTCAGTTCGACGAAAACCTCGCCAGGCTGGAGCAGAAGCTTGGCGTCGACATCCGCTCACGCGGCAACCAGCTGACCATCAAGGGTTCGGCGTCGGCCGCCGAGCAGGCGCGCCGCGCCCTGGACAACCTCTACGGCATTCTCCAGAAAGGCGTCGATATAGGCCAGTCCGACGTCGACGGCGCCGTGCGCATGGCGATCGCCGCCGACGATCAGCTGACCCTGCCGACGCTGGAGCGCAAGGGCAAGGTTTCCGCCGCCCAGATCGCCACCCGTAAGAAGACGATCTATGCCCGTTCACTCAACCAGGACGCCTATATGCGGGCGCTGGAACGGTCGGAACTGGTGTTCGGCATCGGCCCGGCCGGCACCGGCAAGACCTATCTGGCGGTGGCCCATGCGGCGATGCTGCTCGAGCGCGGCATGGTCGAGCGCATCATTCTCTCGCGGCCTGCGGTCGAGGCCGGCGAACGGCTGGGCTTCCTGCCCGGCGACATGAAGGAGAAGGTCGATCCCTATCTGCGGCCGCTCTATGACGCGCTCTACGACATGATGCCCGCCGACAAGGTCGAGCGCGCCATTGCCGCCGAAGTGATCGAGATCGCGCCGCTCGCCTTCATGCGCGGCCGCACGCTGGCGCATGCCGCCGTCATCCTCGACGAGGCGCAGAACACCACGCCGATGCAGATGAAGATGTTCCTGACGCGTCTGGGCGAAAATTCGCGCATGATCGTCACCGGCGATCCGACCCAGATCGACCTTCCTTCGAACACCAAATCGGGACTGGTCGAAGCCTTGCGGGTGCTGGACGGCGTGGCGGGCGCGGTCACCGTGCGCTTCAACGACGGCGATGTGGTCCGCCATCCGCTGGTGGCGGAAATCGTCAGGGCCTACGACCGGGACGCCAAGCTGGCGCGCGGCCTCGGCGCCGAGAATTGATGTTGACGATGCGGCTTCATGCCTGAGGACATAACATCCGGCGACGGGAATGTTCCCGTCGACATCGACATATCGGTTGAGGCGGGCAACTGGCCCGACGAGGCAAGCCTGACGCGGCTGGTCGATCGCGCCGTCAAGGCGGCTTTTGCCGAAACCGGCGTGGCGGGCCGTTCCGAACTCAGCCTCGTTTTTACCGACGACGCCCATATCCGGACGCTCAACGCCGGCTGGCGAGGCAAGGACAAACCGACCAACGTTTTGTCTTTCCCGGCTTTTCCGTTTGTGCAAGGCGGACCGTTGCCGCCGATGCTGGGCGACATCGTGCTCGCCGCCGAGACGGTCGCGCGTGAAGCGGCACTGGAAGACAAGCCTGTCGAGAACCATATCACCCATCTCGTCATCCACGGCCTGCTGCATTTGCTGGGTTACGATCACGAGACCGACACTGAAGCCGAGGCGATGGAAGCCGTCGAACGCGCGGCGCTTGCAAGGCTTGCCATTCCCGACCCCTACGCGTAACTACATCTGATCAATTGACCGGACGACGATGAACGACAAACCAGAAACTGCCGCCCGCCCCGACGCCGGCAGTGCGACCAAGGCTTCCGACACGTCGGAAGAGGGATCAAGTCCGAGTACCGTTACCTCTGGTGCTAACAGTACCTCTGCTGTTGCCGGTGCTGGCAGCGCTGCCAGCGAGACGTTGCCTGCCGGTCCCTCCCTGTTCGACCGCGTTCTGGGCCTCTTTCGGCAACGAAACGGAACCAGCCTGCGTGAGGAAATTGCCGGCGCGCTTGCCGAGACGACGAGCGATGCCGGCGCCTTCTCGCCCGGCGAACGCGCCATGCTCAACAACATCCTGCGGCTGCGCGAAGTGCGCGTCGAGGACGTCATGGTACCGCGCGCCGACATTCAGGGGGTCGAAATCACGACGACGCTCGGCGATCTCCTGGGCACTTTCGAACAATCCGGCCATTCCCGCATGCCGGTCTATTCCGAGACGCTCGATGATCCGCGCGGCATGGTCCATATCCGTGACGTGCTGGCCCACATCACCAAGATCGCGCGCGTCAAGAAGGGCCGCACGACCAGGAAAACCCCCGCTGCCACGGTTCTCGATCTTGCCCAGGTCGACCTCGCACGCACCATTGGCGACCTCAATCTGATCCGCCCGGTGCTGTTCGTGCCGCCGTCGATGCTTGCCTCCGACCTGATGGGCCGCATGCAGACGACGCGCACCCAGATGGCGCTGGTCATCGACGAATATGGCGGCACCGACGGCCTCGCCTCGCTGGAAGACATCGTCGAGATGGTGGTCGGCGACATCGAGGACGAGCATGACGACGACGAGCCGATGATCACCCAAAGCGGCGACGGCGTGTTCATCGTCGACGGCAAGGCCGAGATCGACGACGTCGCCAAGATGATCGGCGGGGATTTCGCCGCCGGTGAGCATGGCGAATATGTCGACACGATCGGCGGCATGATCTTCAACACGCTTGGCCGTGTTCCGGCCCGCGGCGAGGTGGTGCAGGCCATACCCGGCTTCGAATTCCACGTCCTCGATGCCGATCCGCGCCGCGTCAAGCGCGTGCGCATCGTGCAGAGCCAGAAGGGTGAGCGCCGCCGGCGCGCCACCGCGCGCACCGAACAGGCGTGAGCGTCACGCTCGCCCGATGACTGTCGACGACCCGTTCAAGCATCCAAGTCTGGGGTCCGGTGTCTTCTACAAGGACCCTCGTGCCGCGCTGGACTGGCTTGAAGCAGCATTTGGCTTCGAGCGCAGCATGGTGGTCAGCGATGCCGAGGGAAAACTCGTCCATGCAGAGATGCGATTCGGCGACAGCTACATCATCGTCGATTCCGAATGGAGCGATTATGTCGCCAGCCCGGCTTCGGTCTCGGGCAGGAACACGCAGTCGATCTATGTCAGGCTGAAGGGCGGCCTGGATGCGCATTGCGAGCAGGCGCGGGCGACCGACGCTGAGATAATCCAGGAGCCGGCGGATCAGTTCTACGGCGAGCGCCAGTATCGTGCCCGCGACCCCGAGGGCCATGTCTGGACCTTCACGCAGACCATCCGTTCGGTTCCGCGCGAGGAGGCCGAGCGGCTGGGGGGCGTTCAAATCGAGGGTTGGCACCGGTAGGGCAGGGCCGGAGCTGTGCATCTCAGCCAGCCATCCGCCCGTTTGGAGCGCGGAGCGCAGCCTGTTAAATCTTGTGTCCTGATTCGCGACTCGGAAGTATGCATGGAGCGCCTCACCGGCCGGATAATTCTGCTTTGGGGTTGGCGGCGTGCGCTCGTGGCGTTTCTCGCGGGCGCTTTTGCCGTGCTTGGGCAGGCGCCTTACGATTTCTTCGCCGCCTGTTTCGTCTCGTTTCCGCTGCTGGTCTGGCTGCTCGACGGCGCCACCGGCGAAGCTTCCGGCAGCCTGTTCCGGCGTCTGCGGCCGGCTTTTGCCGTCGGTTGGTGGTTCGGTTTCGGCTATTTCCTCGCCGGCCTCTGGTGGATCGGCTCGGCGCTGCTGGTCGAGGCCGACAGTTTTGCCTGGGCGCTCCCCTTCGCCGTGGTCGGCATTCCTTTCATGCTCGCCTTTTTCTACGGCTTTGCTGCAATCGTAGCCCGGCTGCTGTGGAGCAACGACATTGGCCGCATCGCCGCCCTTGCCTTCGGCTTCGGGCTGGCGGAATGGCTGCGCGATTTCCTGTTCACCGGTTTTCCCTGGAATGCCGTCGGCTACGCGGCCATGCCCGTGCCGCTGCTGATGCAGAGCGTCTCGGTGACGGGCATGATCGGCATGAACGCGCTCGCCGTGTTCGTCTTCGCACTGCCGGCACTGCTGGCGGCACGTCGGCACCTGCGCCTCGGCGCGGCACTGTTTGTCATGCTCGCCGCCGCCCATGTCGGCTTCGGCTATGTCAGGCTTGGCGCTCCCGAACCGCCAGCTTCACGCAGCCTGGATGTCCGCATCGTTCAGCCGGCCGTGGACCTGTCGGAAAAATGGGATGCCTCGGTGCGCGACCGCATCTTCGCGGTCCTGATGGGGCTCTCGGCCAAGGCGCCGGACCCAGGCCATCAAAAGCCGCAGCTGATCCTGTGGCCCGAAACCTCGGTGCCTTTCCTCTTCACCGAGCGTCCGGACGCATTGACGGCGCTGGGAGACATGCTCGGATCCGGCCAGATGCTGATTGCCGGCGTCGTTCGCGAGGAAGGCGGTTCGGCCGCGAATGCCGACAGCCGTTACTACAACTCCGTGGTGGCGATCGACGACAAGGGTGAAATCGCTGACGCCGTCGACAAGGTTCACCTGGTGCCGTTCGGCGAATACCTGCCTTTCGCCGATCTGCTCCAGCGTTTCGGCATCGAGCAACTGGTTGCCGGGCCGATGAGTTTCGCGGCCGGCAATGAGCGGCACGCCATCACGCTGCCCGATGGCATCCGTGCGCTGCCATTTATCTGTTATGAGGTGATCTTTCCCGATCTTGTGGCAGTTGACGCTGCGTCAGCGCAGCTTATTGTGAACGTTACCAACGATGCGTGGTTCGGCGACACGCCGGGTCCGTATCAGCATTTCAGGCAGGCCCAGATCCGCGCGGTGGAAAATGGATTGCCATTGGTACGTGCTGCCAACAACGGCATCTCGGCCGTCGTCGATCCGCGTGGGCGCATCGTCGATGCGCTTGCGATCGACGCACGCGGCGCCATCGATGCCCACATACCGATTTCCGGACAGGCGCTCATATCTCCCGGCCAACGGCGCATTAACGGAATGCTGATCATGTTGCTGTTTGCCGTTGGGGCAGCGCTGTTGAACGTAAGGCAAAGGCTACGGGTGAATTGACAGCCAACACATTAGAAACTCATACTGTAAGTGCCTGAAAATTTCTCGAAGCCGGTGGATCGTTCTGTTGGGGCAGTTGCCTCCGGCTTTGTTTGGGCAAGAAAAAATAGAGAAAGCCGAAAAAATTCGGCGAGGAAAAAATGACAGAAGACAACAAGAAGAAACCGAATCCGATCGACATCCATGTTGGCAGTCGCATCCGGCTTCGCCGCAACATGCTGGGAATGAGCCAGGAAAAGCTGGGAGAAAACCTCGGCATCACATTTCAACAGATTCAGAAATATGAAAAAGGCACCAACCGCGTCGGCGCCAGCCGATTGCAGGCGATAGCGTCCATACTCGGCGTGCCGGTCGCCTTCTTTTTCGAGGATGCGCCCGGCCAGGAGCCCGTGGCGGGCCGTGGGTTTGCCGAGGACGCGTCGATGGCTTTCGCTGTCGAATTCTGCGGCAGCCCTGAAGGCCTTCAGCTCAACCGGGCCTTTGTCAAGATCGCTGATGCCAAGGTGCGCCGCAGGATTATAGACCTGGTCAAGTCCCTCTCCGCCGACGATCCCGACTGATCCTCAATCACGCCAGCACCGGCGGCGTCTTGCCGCTGGTGGCACAAGATAACTGCATCGACATTCATGCCAGAGCCGAAGCACCGCTTGACGAGCGGCGCTTCGCCCCGCTAACACGTGGCGCGCCAAAATCGGCAGCCTGCCGATCGTTTTTCAAGAGGGGACACCCGTGACGCGGCAGAACTACTTCTTTACCTCGGAATCCGTTGCCGAGGGCCATCCCGACAAAGTCTGTGACCGGATTTCCGACGAGATCGTCGATCTGGTGTATCGCGAAGCCAAGAAGACCGGCATGGACCCGTGGAAAGTCCGTGTCGCCTGCGAGACGCTGGCCACCACCAACCGTGTCGTCATCGCCGGCGAAGTGCGTGTTCCCGACACGCTGCTCAAGAGGGACAAGGCGGGCAATATTCTCAAGGATGCCGCTGGGCATTCGGTCGTCAATCCGGCCAAGTTCAAGTCGGTCGCCCGCAAGGCGATCCGCGAAATCGGCTATGAGCAGGCCGGCTTTCACTGGAAAACCGCGAAGATCGAGGTTCTGCTGCACGGCCAGTCGCCTGACATCGGCCAGGGCGTCGACAATGCCTCCGACCGTCAGGGCGAAGAGGGTGCCGGCGACCAGGGCATCATGTTCGGCTATGCCTGCCGCGAGACGCCGGATCTGATGCCGGCGCCGATCTACTACAGCCACAAGATCCTCGAACTGCTGGCTGCCGCCCGTCACGAAGGCAGCGGTGAAGCCGGCAGGCTCGGCCCGGACGCCAAGAGCCAGGTCACCGTTCGCTATGTCGACGGCAAGGCCGCCGAGGCGACGCAGATCGTGCTGTCCACGCAGCATCTCGATGCGAGCTGGGATTCGAAGAAGGTCCGCAAGGTCGTCGAACCCTATATCCGGGAAGCGCTGGGCGAGCTGAAGATCGCCGACAATTGCATGTGGTACATCAATCCGACCGGCAAGTTCGTCATCGGCGGGCCGGACGGCGATGCCGGGCTGACCGGCCGCAAGATCATCGTCGACACCTATGGTGGTGCCGCACCCCATGGAGGCGGTGCCTTCTCCGGCAAGGACACCACCAAGGTGGATCGCTCGGCGGCCTATGCGGCGCGCTACCTGGCCAAGAACGTCGTGGCGGCGAAGCTCGCCGACCGCTGCACCATCCAGCTTTCCTACGCCATCGGCGTTGCTCAGCCGCTGTCGGTCTATGTCGACTTGCACGGTACCGGCAAGGTCGACGAGGCAAAGCTCGAGGACGCGCTGCGCACGGTAATGGATCTGTCGCCGTCGGGCATCCGCCGTCACCTCGATCTCAACAAACCGATCTACGCCAAGACGTCGTCCTACGGCCATTTCGGCCGCAAGGCCGGCCGTGATGGGTCTTTCTCCTGGGAAAAGACCGATCTCGCCAAGGCGCTCAAGGACGCGGTCGCCGCCTGACAGCGGCGCCGCAAAGTCCCACCATGGATCCGAAGGACAGACCAAGCCGCGCGACCGAAGCCTTTTTCGGTCGCCGGCGCGGCAAAACCATGCGTCCGCAGCAGGCGGCCGCACTGGAAAGCGGCTTTGGCACATATCGGCTCGATCTGACGGCTGAACCGCCGACCGATCTCAGCACTCTGTTTGAGACGGATGTCAGCGCGGTTCGCCTTGAGATTGGCTTCGGCGGTGGCGAGCATCTCCTGCATCGTGCGATCGAGGCGCCTTCGATCGGCTTTATCGGCGTCGAGCCCTTCGTCAACGGCATGGCCAAGATGATGATGGCGGTGCGCGAGAAACCACTCGCCAATCTGCGGGTCTATGACGACGACGCCACAAGGCTGCTCGACTGGCTGCCGCAAGCCTCGCTCGACGGCATCGATCTGCTCTATCCCGACCCTTGGCCGAAGAAGAAACACTGGAAGCGGCGCTTCGTCAGCCCGGTCAATCTCGAGCGGTTCGCGCGTGTGCTGAAGCCTGGTTCAAAATTCCGCTTCGCGTCCGACATCGACACCTATGTCAATTGGACCCTGCTGCATTGCCGCGCGCATGGCGCGTTCGCATGGCAGGCTTGCGAGGCGGCGGACTGGCACCTTTCCTATGAAGGTTGGCCGGGCACCCGTTACGAGGCCAAGGCCATTCGTGAGGGCCGGCGGCCGGCCTATCTTACCTTCATTCGGAAATAAGCTCGCGGTCTTAGAGAAATTCCAGGAAAAGTGTGAAACGGTTTTCCGTCCGGAATTGCGTCAAAGCTAGAAGCGGCGGCCGATGCGATCGAAGGCGGCAGGCTCGACGCCGAGATTGCGCAGGTCGTCGGCGCGCGGCCTGCGACCGGCTTCCACGGCCCGCGAAGCGGCCACGGCGCTGCCGAATACGGTAAAGAAGTCGCCTATTGCAGAAAATATCTTGCGATTGCTCATGATCATGTCCTTTCGCGCACGCATGGCGCACGGCCACATTTGTGCAGCGCAACATAAATAGGTGCGTTTCAGCGCCAATCCCATGGGTATCGCCGCATAGGCGCCATGCGCCCCATGCAACGCTGGCGCGGGCCGCCTCGATGGCGGCGTTGCCCGACCAGCATAGCGGGCTTGAAACACAGGCCGTGATCGTTTATATCAGCCTCAAATTCTTGGTCGGTATGACGAAGAGTGGGTCCACCCGGTCCCGCTCTTTTTTATTACCTGCCGGTAAGTTGGTAGAGCGACAGGGCTTCAATGACTGCAACGGCAAGCGAGGGCGACGATCGCATCATCCGCGAAAGCGGCATCGATGCGCGCATCGCACTGATCGTCCAGCCGGTTCTGCGCGGCATCGGCTTCCGCCTCGTGCGGGTGCATCTGTCGGGGCAGAACGGGCTGACGCTGCAGATCATGGCCGAACGCGAGGACGGCACTATGACCGTCGAGGATTGCGAAGAGGTCAGCCGCGCGGTGTCGCCGGCGCTCGACGTCGACGATCCGATCGAAAAAGCCTATCACTTGGAAGTCTCGTCGCCCGGCATCGACCGGCCGCTGGTCCGCAAATCGGATTTCACGACCTGGACGGGCCATCTGGTGAAGATGGAAACATCGATGGTCGTCGCCGACCGCAAGCGCTTCAAGGGCAAGATCGCCGAAGCCGGCGAAGACGATGTGCTGATCGAGCGCGACAAGGCAGCCTATGGCGAGGAGCCGACGGTGCGTGTCCCCTACGATGCGATTGCCGACGTGCGCCTGATCCTGACCGACGATCTCATCCGCGATGCCCTGTCGAAGGACAACAGGGCGCGCAAGGAAGCCAAGAAGCGCCGCGGCGAACCGGACGACGACGAGTCGGGTGCGGAAGCGGACGCCACGGAAGACCACGAACAGGAACTATGATTGAGCTGCCGGGCGCAAAGGCCCGGCAAACAAGCTCCGGAGAAAAACGATGGTTGTAAGCGCCAACAGACTTGAATTGCTGCAGATCGCCGACGCGGTCGCGCGTGAAAAGTCGATCGACAAGTCGATCGTCATCGCCGCCATGGCCGATGCGATCCAGAAGGCGGCGCGCTCGCGTTACGGTCAGGAGACCAACATCCGCGCCGACATCAACCCGAACACCGGTGAGATGAAGCTGCAGCGGCTGATGGAAGTGGTCGAGAAGGTTGATGACTACGCCACGCAGATCGCCATTTCCTCGGCGCGCGAGCGCAATCCCGACGCCCAGCTCGGCGACTTCATCGCCGAACAGCTGCCGCCCATGGATTTCGGCCGCATCGCTGCCCAGTCGGCCAAGCAGGTCATCGTGCAGAAGGTCCGCGAGGCCGAACGCGACCGCCAGTATGACGAGTACAAGGACCGCATCGGCGAGATCGTCAACGGTACCGTCAAGCGCGTCGAATACGGCAACGTCATCGTCGATCTCGGCCGCGGCGAAGCGATCATCCGTCGCGATGAGCTGATCCCGCGCGAGAACTACAAATATGGCGACCGCGTCCGCGCCTATGTCTACGATGTGCGCCGCGAGCAGCGCGGCCCGCAGATCTTCCTGTCGCGTACCCATCCGCAGTTCATGGCCAAGCTGTTCACCATGGAAGTGCCGGAAATCTATGACGGCATCATCGAGATCAAATCGGTCGCCCGCGACCCGGGTTCGCGCGCCAAAATCGCCGTTATCTCGCGCGACAGCTCGATTGATCCGGTCGGCGCCTGCGTCGGCATGCGCGGCAGCCGCGTCCAGGCCGTCGTCGGCGAATTGCAGGGCGAGAAGATCGACATCATTCCGTGGTCGCCTTCTGCGGCGTCCTTCATCGTCAACGCGCTGCAGCCGGCGGAAGTCGCCAAGGTCGTGCTCGACGAGGATGCCGAGCGCATCGAAGTCGTGGTTCCCGACGACCAGCTGTCGCTGGCCATCGGCCGCCGCGGCCAGAACGTGCGTCTCGCTTCGCAGCTGACCGGTTGGGATATCGACATCCTCACCGAGGCCGAAGAATCCGAGCGTCGCCAGAAGGAATTCGTAGAGCGTTCGTCGCTGTTCATGGAAGCCCTCGACGTCGACGAGATGGTCGGCCAGGTGCTGGCCTCCGAAGGCTTCACCAGCGTCGAGGAAGTCGCGTATGTCGATTCCGGCGAGATCGCCTCGATCGACGGTTTCGACGAGGACACCGCTTCGGAAATCCAGACCCGCGCCCGCGAATATCTGGAGAAGATCGAGGCCGAGCACGATGACAAGCGCAAGGCGCTCGGTGTTTCGGACGAGTTGCGCGAAATCCCCGGCGTCACCACCGCCATGATGGTGACGCTTGGCGAGGACGGCGTGAAGACGATCGAGGATTTCGCCGGCTATGCCGCCGACGACCTGACCGGCTGGAAGGAACGCAAGGACGGCGAGACAAAGGTCTATCCGGGCGTGCTGGCCAATCATGGCGTGACCCGCGCGGACGCCGAACAGATGGTTCTGGCCGCCCGCCTCAAGGCCGGCTGGATCACCGAAGACGAGCTTGCAGCCGAAGAAGTCTCGGCTGACGAAGCCGTTGGTGCGTGAGGTGAAACCGCATCGCACCGAACCCGCCCCTGGACGAGATGAACGATCGCACCTGCATCGTTACGCGCAAACAAGCCGAACCGGATGATCTGATCCGGTTCGTCGTCGGCCCGGATTCGGCCGTCGTTCCCGATATCAAGAGAAATCTGCCCGGCCGCGGTTGCTGGGTGAGCGCCGACCGCCTACATATCGACAAGGCTGCGGCGAAGAACCTCTTTGCCCGCGCCTTCAAGGCACAGGTGGTCGTGCCGCCCGATCTTGGCGGCATGATCGACGGGCTGCTTTCCAGGCACGCTCTGGGCATGCTTGGTCTTGCTCGTAAGGCAGGCGCAATTTCGCTTGGTGCTACCAAGGTCGAAAGTGCTGTTCGCGGCGGATTGGCGCTTTTCGTGCTCCACGCGACCGAGGCGTCCGATGACGGCGTGCGCAAGATCAGCCAGGCGCGGCGGGCGACAGTCCATCTCGGCGGGCCCGCTATCCTTGCCTACAAACTTTTCTCCGAGGCCGAGTTGAGCTTGGCATTGGGGGGTACAAATGTGATACATGCTGCCGTTCTCGCGGGAGACGCGGGCAGGGCGGTCCAGAAGCGCATGGTTGCGCTCGACCGGTATCGGGGCGGTTCCCCGGACGATCTGGCAATGCTTGCGGCTGTTGCTGACGAAGATGATGCCGCAGAGGATATGGAATGAGCGATACGAAATCGGGTGACGACAATACGCTGAGTGTGACGCCGAAGAAGACCTTGACGCTGAAGCGCCCCGGTATGGAACAGGGCACTGTGCGCCAGAACTTCTCGCACGGCCGCACCAAGCAGGTCGTCGTCGAAACCAAGAAGCGCAAGTTCTCGATGCCCGGCGACAAGCCGGAGCCTGTTGCCGCCCCGGTCTTCACACCGAAGCCGGCGGTCGTGGCCGCACCCGTCGTCGTGCCGGAAGCACCGAAGGCGCCACCACCGCCGCCGGCCCCGGTCGAACGCAGCGGTATGGTGCTGAACGAACTGTCGCGCAGTGAAATGGAAGCGCGCCGCAGGGCGCTCGAGGGCTCGAAGGTTCGCGAGGTCGAGGACCGCCAGCGCGCCGCCGAGGATGCCAAGCGTCGCGCCGAGGACGAAGAGCGCCGGAAGCGCGAACGCGATGAATCCGCACGCCGCCAGGCCGAGGAAGAGGCGCGGTTGCAGACCGAGGCCGAATCCCGCCGTCGGGCTGAGGAAGAGGCCCGTCGACGCGCGCCATTGGCTGCCGAACTGGCAACGGTCGATGACGAGGAAGTGGCCAAGCCGAAGCGTGTTGGTGCCGGCGCACCGGTGCGCCGTCCGGTCACGCCCGAAGTGGCGCGTCCGGCCAAGCCGACCAAGGCCGAGGAAGACCGCCGCCG
>NZ_RZTF01000007.1:25496-38917 GCF_004023175.1 Mesorhizobium sp. M7A.F.Ca.MR.362.00.0.0 | reverse complement strand
CAAGCTGACGCTGAATTCAGCATTGTCCGACGAAGACGCGCGAGCCCGTTCGCTGTCGTCGATGCGTCGCCGCCAGGAAAAATTCAAGCGCGCGATGCACAATGAGCCGCGCGAGAAAGTCATGCGCGAAGTGATCCTGCCAGAGACCATCACCATCCAGGAACTGGCGCAACGCATGTCCGAGCGCGCGGTCGACCTGGTCAAGTTCTTCATGAAGCAGGGCCAGATCCTGAAGCCGGGCGACGTCATCGACGCCGACACGGCCGAGCTGGTTGCTACCGAATTCGGCCACACGGTCCGCCGCGTCGCCGAGTCCGACATCGAGGAAGGCCTGTTCAACATCGCCGACAATGCCGAGGACCTGGTTTCGCGTCCGCCGGTCGTGACGATCATGGGTCACGTCGATCATGGCAAGACCTCGCTGCTCGACGCGATCCGCAACGCCAATGTCGTCTCCGGCGAAGCCGGCGGCATCACCCAGCATATCGGCGCCTACCAGGTCGAGAAGAACGGTCACAAGATCACCTTCATCGACACGCCCGGCCACGCCGCCTTCACGGCGATGCGTGCTCGTGGCGCCCAGGCGACCGACATTGCCATCCTGGTGGTTGCCGCCGACGACAGCGTCATGCCGCAGACGATCGAATCGATCAGCCATGCCAAGGCGGCCGGCGTTCCGATCATCGTAGCGATCAACAAGATCGACAAGCATGATGCCGATCCGCAGAAAGTGCGCTCCGAACTGCTGCGCCACGAGGTTTTCGTCGAATCCATGGGCGGTGAAGTTCTGGACGTCGAAGTGTCGGCGACCAAGGGCACCAACCTCGACAAGCTGCTCGAGGCGATCCTGCTGCAGGCCGAAATTCTCGACCTGAAGGCCAATCCGGATCGTACCGCCGAAGGCGTCGTCATTGAAGCCCAGCTCGACAAGGGCCGTGGCCCCGTCGCCACCGTGCTGGTGCAGACCGGCACGCTGATGCCGGGCGACATCCTCGTTGCCGGCAACGAATGGGGCCGGGTGCGTGCGCTGGTCAACGATCGTGGTGTGCAGATCAAGGAAGCGCCGCCGGCGATGCCGGTGGAAGTGCTTGGCTTGCAGGGCACACCGCAGGCCGGCGACCGCTTCGCCGTGGTCAACAACGAGGCCCGTGCCCGCGAGATCACCGAATACCGCCAGCGGCTGGCGCGCGAGAAGGCGGTTGCCAAGCATGCCGGCCAGCGCGGTTCGCTTGAGCAGATGATGTCGCAATTGCAGACAAGCGGGCTGAAGGAATTCCCGCTGGTCATCAAGGGCGACGTGCAGGGCTCGATCGAGGCGATCAACGCCGCACTCGACAAACTCGGCACCGACGAAGTGCGTGCGCGCATCGTCCATGCCGGCGCCGGCGCCATCACCGAAAGCGACGTGTCGCTGGCGGAGACTTCGGGTGCCGCGATCATCGGCTTCAACGTCCGCGCCAACGTCCAGGCGCGTGCCGCTGCAGCGGCGGCTGGCATCGAGATCCGCTACTACTCGATCATCTACAACCTCGTGGATGACGTGAAGGCGGCTCTGTCGGGCCTGCTGTCGCCGGAGCGTCGCGAGACCTTCATCGGCAACGCGCAGATCCTCGAGATCTTCGACATCACCAAGGTCGGCAAGATCGCCGGCTGCCGTGTCACCGAAGGCAAGGTCGAGCGTGGTGCGGGTGTGCGCCTGATCCGTGACAACGTCGTCATCCACGAAGGGACGTTGAAGACCCTGAAGCGCTTCAAGGACGAAGTTTCGGAAGTCCCCGGCGGCCAGGAGTGCGGCATGGCCTTCCAGAACTACGAGGACATGCGCGTCGGCGACGTCATCGAGTGCTTCCGCGTCGAGATGGTGACCCGGACACTCTGAGTTCGAGTGACTTGTCCATACCGGGCGGTGGCCGAAAGGCCGCCGCCCGAGGTCTATTGAGAACGACCCATATGAGACATGCGGCACGGTCCCATCCCGCGCCTCACGCTTCAGGATAGAGAAAAATGCCCCGTCCAACCACATCCAGCCCATCCCAGCGCATGCTGCGCGTCGCCGAACAGGTGCGCCATGCGCTGTCCGAAACCCTGCAGCGCGGCGAGATCATCGATCCGCTGATCGAGAACACCGTGGTGTCGGTCTCGGAAGTGCGCATGTCGCCCGATTTGAAGGTCGCTACCGCTTTCGTTTCGCCACTCGGCGCCAAGGATACCGATGCGGTGGTCGAGGCGCTGAACAAGCATGCGAAATTCATCCGTGGCCGTGTTTCCAGCGCGCTGCGGCAGATGAAATTCATGCCGGAGTTTCGCTTCAAGCTCGACACCTCCTTCGACAATTTCGCCAGGATCAACGACCTCTTGAAATCGCCGGAAGTGGCGCGCGATCTGAGTCCTGAGGACCAGCAAAACGCGGACCAGGACAAAGACGACAACAAGGACACCGAATAGTGGCGCGCCGCGGCAAGAAGAAGGGCCGGCCGATCTCGGGCTGGCTGATCCTGGACAAGCCGGTCGGCATGGGCTCGACCGAAGCCGTCTCCAAGATCAAATGGTTGTTCCAGGCCGAAAAGGCCGGCCATGCCGGCACGCTCGACCCGCTGGCGTCCGGCATGCTGCCAATCGCGCTTGGCGAGGCCACCAAGACCGTTCCCTACGTGCAGGACGGCGCCAAGATCTATCGCTTCACCGTCGCATGGGGGCAGGAGCGCTCCACCGATGACCTCGAAGGTCCGGTGGCGAAGGAGTCCGATCTGCGTCCGTCGGAAGCCGAGGTGCTCGCCCTGCTGCCGAAATACACCGGCGTCATCATGCAGACGCCGCCGCAATTCTCGGCCATCAAGATCGCCGGCGAGCGCGCCTATGATCTGGCCCGCGACGGTGCGACGGTCGACATACCCGCGCGAGAGATCGAGATCGGCCGTCTGGACGTTGTCGAGCATGGCGCCGACCACACTGTTTTCGAGGTCGAATGCGGCAAGGGCACCTATGTGCGCTCGCTGGCCCGCGACATGGGCCGCGACATGGGCTGTTTCGGCCATATCAGCGAATTGCGCCGGGTCGAGGTCGAACCGTTCACCTCGGAGGACTTCGTTACCATCGCCGAGTTGGAAGCTGCCCGTTTCGGCGTGGTGGAGGGAAACGCGGACGCGACTGATATCGCCGACGCTACGGTAGCCGCCGACACGGCAGAGGCTGCCGACAAGGTGGAAGTGCCAATCGACTTCGATGCCATCGATGCGCTCCTGGTCGACACATCGGCTGCCCTCGATTGCCTGCCGCAGATCGCCATCAGCGACGATGCGGCGACCAAGATCCGCCTTGGGAACCCAGTCATCATCCGCGGCCGCGATGCACCGGTGGAAGCCGAGGAAGCCTGCGCCACGGCGCGCGGCAAGCTGGTCGCCATCGGTGCCATCGAGCAAGGCATGTTCAAGCCCAAGCGGGTCTTTGCCGGGTGACGGCTCTCGTCTAACTTCAGTTCGACTCTACGCTCGAGGGGCACATGGCAAAGGCCGAAGCGGTGAACAAACGGGCGCCGGTGAAAACGCGCCGGCCGCCGGTCGGTGCGTCGCCTGGCACGCTGATCGCCGACCCCTCGGCGCGTCGCAGCGAACTCAGGCTGACGCTGATCTCGCCCGAAAAATTCAAGACCATCGAAAATGCCAGCATCGACGACCTCAACACCCATTGCGACAAATGGCCGGTCCTCTGGCTCGACTGCACCGGCCTCGCCAACATCCCGCTGATCGAGGAGATCGGCCGCATTTTCAGCCTGCATCCGCTGGCGCTGGAGGACGTCGTCAACACCGGCCAGCGGCCGAAGGTCGACTTCTTCGAGGACCATGCCTTCGTCGTCGTCAGGATGATCGACGACGTCACCTCGCATCGCTATGAGCAGATCGCCGTCTTCTTCGGCAGCAACTTCGTCGTTACCTTCCAGGAGCGGGAAGGCGATCCGTTCGATCCGGTGCGCAAGCGCATCGAAAGTTCGGCGCCCAACCGGTTGCGCGCCCGCGGCGCCGATTACCTCGCCTATGCGCTAATCGATGCCATCGTCGACAGCTACTTTCCGCCGATCGAGGCCGCCGGCGATACGGTCGACAGCATCGAGGACGAGATGCTGCATTCGCCGCACAAGCATCAGATGCGGCAGCTGCATGAATTGCGGCGCGACGCCAACGTGCTGAAAGGCGTGCTTTGGCCAATGCGCGATGCGCTGGCGACGCTGATTCGCAACGACGTGCCCTACGTGAAGGCCGAGACCAAGATCTTCCTCAACGACACGCTCGACCATGCGCTGCGGCTGATCGAACTGGTCGAAACCCAGCGCGACATGCTGACCGGCCTGATCGAGATGCACCTGTCGCTGAGCCAGGCGCGCACCAACGACGTCATCAGCTATCTCACCATCGTATCGGTCATCTTCATGCCGCTCACCTTCCTGGTCGGCATCTGGGGCATGAATTTCGACCCGGAGTCTTCGCCCTGGAACATGCCGGAACTGAAGGCCTATTATGGCTATCCCTTGTCGCTGCTGTTCATGGCGCTTGTCGCGTTCGGGCTGATCGCCTTCTTCAAATGGAAGAAATGGCTTTGACAAGGATAAACCTGCCATTTTGGGCCTGAAAAGCCGGCTGGTGAATTGGGCTGGTGTTTTCCGGGGAATTGCACTATATGCGCCGCAGCATAGCGCTGTGACGCTTTGCTTGCACCGGCCCCTGCTGGACGACATCCCGGCTGAGGGCGACCCGTTTCCTCAAACAGATAAGGAAAAGCACGATGTCGATTACTGCCGAGCGCAAACAGGAATTGATGGGTGAATTCGCAACCGCCAAGGGCGATACCGGGTCTCCGGAAGTCCAGGTGGCCATCCTTTCCGAGCGCATCAAGAACCTGACCGACCATTTCAAGGACCACAAGAAGGATAACCATTCCCGCCGTGGTCTGCTTGCTCTCGTCTCTCAGCGCCGCAGCCTGCTTGATTATCTCAAGCGCAAGGACGACGCGCGCTACCAGACGTTGATCGAGAAGCTCGGTCTGCGCCGTTGACGAATTGACCGGCGGGCTTTCGAAGGAGAGCCCGCCGCCGGTCGCGCATTCTGCCAGTCGCATCGACTGGCCAGACCCGGTTTCGATCGTGCAGAGGGCACTCGAAACCGCCCATGGACGGTCATGGGGCAGGATTGCAGGACGCTCGCGCGCGCAGTGCGCCGAAATCACCCGAGCTTCCCGTTGTCTTGCCCGTGGCTGCCCGAGAAAGGAAGCCAGGGAAAGGGCATCCGCGCACCGTGAAACGGCGCGGCCCTTTCCTCATATTAAGGACAAGACATGTTCAATTACCACAAAGTGGAAATCGAATGGGGCGGCCGTCCGCTCATCCTCGAAACCGGCAAGATCGCACGCCAGGCTGACGGCGCGGTGCTCGCCACCTACGGCGAGACCAAGGTTCTCGCCACCGTTGTTTCGATGAAGGAGCCGAAGCCCGGCCTCGATTTCTTCCCGCTGACCGTCAACTACCAGGAAAAGACTTACGCCGCCGGCAAGATCCCGGGTGGCTATTTCAAGCGTGAAGGCCGTCCGAGCGAGAAGGAAACGCTGGTTTCCCGTCTCATCGACCGCCCGATCCGCCCGCTCTTCGCCTCCGGCTACAAGAACGACACGCAGATCGTCGTCACCGTCGTCCAGCATGACCTCGAGAACGATCCCGACATCCTGTCGATCGTGGCCACCTCGGCTGCCCTGACGCTCTCGGGCGTGCCCTTCATGGGCCCGATCGGCGGCGCCCGCGTTGGCTATATCAACGGCGAATACGTGCTCAACCCGCATGTCGACGAGATGCAGGAATCGAAGCTCGACCTGATCGTCGCCGGCACCACCGACGCCGTGCTGATGGTTGAGTCCGAGGCCAAGGAATTGGGCGAAGAGCTGATGCTCGGCGCCGTCATGTTCGGCCACAAGGGCTTCCAGCCGGTCATCGACGCCATCATCAAGCTGGCCGAAGTCGCCGCCAAGGAGCCGCGCGACTTCACCGCGCCGGACTATTCCGCGCTTGAAGCCGAGATGCTGAAGATCGTCGGCGACGAACTCAGCAATGCCTACAAGAACGTCGACAAGCAGAAGCGCTACGCCGCCGTCGACGCCGTCAAGGCGAAGGTCAAGGCAGCGTTTGCCCCGGCAGAAGGCGAAGACGCCAAGTACACTTCCGAGCAGATCGGTTCGGTATTCAAGGAACTCCAGGCCAAGGTCGTGCGCTGGAACATTCTCGACACCGGCTCGCGCATCGATGGCCGTGACCTCAAGACGGTCCGCAAGATCGTTTCCGAAGTCGGCGTCCTGCCGCGCACCCACGGTTCGGCGCTGTTCACCCGCGGCGAGACCCAGGCGCTGGTCGTTGCCACGCTCGGCACCGGCGAGGACGAGCAGTATGTCGATTCGCTGACCGGCATGTACAAGGAGAAGTTCCTCCTTCACTACAACTTCCCTCCCTACTCCGTCGGCGAGACCGGCCGCATGGGTTCGCCGGGCCGTCGCGAAATCGGCCATGGCAAGCTCGCCTGGCGCGCCATTCGCCCGATGCTGCCGAGTGCCGACCAGTTCCCCTACACGCTGCGCGTCGTCTCGGAGATCACCGAGTCCAACGGCTCGTCGTCGATGGCCACCGTCTGCGGCACCTCGCTGGCGCTGATGGATGCCGGCGTGCCGCTGGCAAAGCCGGTCGCCGGTATCGCCATGGGCCTGATCAAGGAAGGCGAGCGTTTCGCCGTTCTGTCCGACATCCTTGGTGATGAGGATCACCTCGGCGACATGGACTTCAAGGTCGCCGGCACCGCGAACGGCATCACCTCGCTGCAGATGGATATCAAGATCGAAGGCATCACCGAGGAGATCATGAAGATCGCGCTGGACCAGGCCAAGGATGGCCGCCAGCACATCCTCGGCGAGATGGCGCATGCTCTGACCGGCGCGCGTTCGGAACTGGGTGAGTTCGCACCGCGCATCGAAGTGATGCACATCCCGACCGACAAGATCCGTGACGTGATCGGCTCGGGCGGCAAGGTGATCCGCGAGATCGTCGAAAAGACCGGCGCCAAGATCAACATCGAGGACGACGGCACGGTCAAGATCGCTTCGTCCAACGCCAAGGAGATCGAGGCGGCGAAGAAGTGGATCCACACCATCGTCGCCGAGCCGGAAGTCGGCGAGATCTACGAAGGTACGGTCGTCAAGACCGCGGATTTCGGCGCTTTCGTCAACTTCTTCGGTCCGCGTGACGGCCTCGTCCACATCTCGCAGCTTGCCAACGACCGGGTCGCCAAGACCTCGGACGTGGTCAAGGAAGGCGACAAGGTCTGGGTCAAGCTGATGGGCTTCGACGAGCGCGGCAAGGTCCGCCTGTCGATGAAGGTCGTCGACCAGGCCACCGGCAAGGAACTCGCCCGCGACAAAAAGACCGAAGGCGAAGAAAACGCCGCCTGAACGTCTTGAGTTCATGAATTGAAGCGGGCGCGGCTTATGTCGCGCCCGTTTTCATTTCAGCCCCGGCTTTCACTTTCAAATCGCCCAGACAAGTCGAGATCGAACAATGTCCGCCGAGCCGTTGAAGACGCTTTTCCATCCCTTCGAGGCCGAGGCTGTTTCTTTGCCGGGAAAGGGCACGCGCGCCCTGTTTCTCGGCGCTGAGCCGGGTTTTCGCCTGCCTGAAGGCTTCGAGGCGACGCTTCACCTCGTGCAGGGCTTCCGGCCGCATTTTAGCGCGCTGCAGGCGTCTGGCTGCGTCGTCACCGCGCAAGTGGAAGGCGATGGCTTCGATATGGCACTTGTGCTTGCCGGCCGGCATCGGGGTCTGAACGAAGTGCGCCTCGCGGAGGCGCTTGAGCGTGTGGCGCCGGGCGGCCTGGTCGTCATTGCCGGCGGCAAGGACGATGGCATTGCCAGCCTGCGCAAGCGGGTCGGCGAACTTGTGCCGCTGGAGGGCCATCTGCCGAAATATCACGGCATCGCCTTCTGGTTACGCCGTCCCGCCGACCTCGCCGCCGCGGAAGAACTGCGCGCCGCCAATCCCGCTCTGCTGGTTGAAAACCGGTTCCGCACCGCGCCCGGCATGTTTTCCTTCGACCGGATCGATACCGGCTCGAAATTGCTGGTCGAGAACCTGCCCAATGATCTGCGTGGCAACATTGCCGATTTCTGCGCCGGCTGGGGGTATCTGGCTGCCGAGATCGCCGTCCGCTCACCGGGCATTTCAGCGCTCGACCTCTATGAGGCCGATTTCGCCTCGCTCGAAGCCGCAAAGCTCCATCTGGCAGGGGTCGGCCAGTCGATCGCCAGGAATTTCTTCTGGATCGATCTGCTGAAGGAACCGGTCGAGAAGCGCTACGACGCGATCGCCATGAACCCGCCCTTTCACCGCAGCCGGGCGGCCGAGCCGGAGATCGGCGCCGGCATGATCCGCGCGGCGGCCAAGGCCTTGAAACCAGGTGGGCGGCTGTTCATGGTCGCCAACCGCCAGCTTCCCTATGAGCCGATCCTGGCGGCCGCTTTTTCGAGCCATGCCGAACTCGCCCGCGACGGCATGTTCAAGGTGCTTGTCGCTCGTCGTTGATACAATGCACCGCGTTCAATGCAGATTGGCGACGCGTCGGACCTCATCGGTGACATGCACGTCGCCGACCCTGATCTTGAGGGGGGCCGGCCTGCCGTACAGGTAGCCTTGCACCACCTCGCAGCCGGCTGCCCTGAGCAGCGTCGCCTGGCTTTCGGTCTCGACGCCTTCGGCAATGATGCTGACGCCGAGCGCGCGCGACAGCCCGACGATGGTCGAGACGACCGCACCCGAGCTGGAATCGGTGTCGAGGCGGCTGACGAAGGACCGGTCGATCTTCAGCTTGCCGAACGAGAAATCGATCAGGTAGCTCAAATTGGAATAGCCGGTGCCGAAATCGTCGACGGCGACCGAGATGCCCATATCCGCAAGCTCCTTCAGGATGGCGGCGGCGCGGTCGCGGTCCTGCATCATCGCTGTCTCGGTCACTTCCAGCTCCAGCCGCGACGGCTTGATGCCAGTGCTCGTCATGGCGTCGCGCACGATACCGACGAAGTCCTTGGTCATGAACTGCACGGGCGAGATGTTGACGGCGACGAAGCAATCGTCGGGCAGATGCCGGGCGTCGCTGCAGGCTTTGCGCAGCACCCATTCGCCGATCGGGCCGATCATGCCGGTTTCCTCGGCGATCGGAATGAACTCCATAGGCGGGATCATGCCGCGTTCCGGATGCCGCCAGCGGATAAGCGCTTCATACCCGACGATGCGGCCGGTCGGGAGATCGAGCTGCGGCTGGTAATGAAGGTCGAAGTCACCACGTTCGAAGGCTATGTGCAGTTCGGATTCGATCCATTGGCGATGGTCGGCGACCCTGCCCATTTCGGCATGGAAGACCGACCAGTTGCCGACGCCGCTGGCGCGCGCGTTCTGCAGCGCCAGATTGGAGCGGCGCAGGATGAGGACCGGATCGACGCCGTCCTTTGGCATCGCCACGATGCCGACCGACAGGCTGACCGATTGCAGGTGCGTACCGAGATCATAGGGCTCCATCATCTCGTCGATGAGCCTCTCTATGGTGCTTTCCAAGGACCCCGAGACTTGATTGTCGGGCAGCAGGATCGCGAATTCACCGGCGCCGATGCGTCCGATCAGCGCGCGCGGTGGCACGCACGTCTTCAAGCGCTTGGTGAAGGCGCGGATCAACTCGTCGCCCTGGCTGTAGCCGATGGCGTCGTTGATCTGCTTGAAGCGGTCGATGTCGATATCGATGAGGAACATCGGCTCGCCGGTCCGGCTGGTCGCGCATGCCGCCTCGGCAATCTTGCCGACCATCGCCGGGCGTGCCACCAGGCCGGTCAGCTTGTCGAAATGGGTTTCCGTGAAGACGAAATCCGCCGATTCATCGACGCCGGCGAAGAAGGACATCGCGGCGACCGACGCCGCCAGTGCGCAAAGAGCGGCCATCACCGAGACCATCATGTCCGCGGAGATGCCGGCAAAACCATCGCCGAGACCGAGCTTCAGGCCCCAGAGCCCGAGGACGAAACTGCCGAGACCCGAACTCGCTATGGTGAGCAGTCGGAACACCGGTGTTCGCTTCGGGTTGCTGACGGCGAGCATTGAAAGTTCCCCTGAGTACGGGGCTTTCTAGCGGATATCTCCTTAAAATGAGTTTCCGCGAATGAATCCAATTTTATTGGACCGAAAGTATTTCTTGAGCGGATCAACGCGCCTGGCGCTGAAACGGATTCAACTGGCGCGCTTAAGCTTCGTGTCTTCAAATGTCGCCATTTTAAAACCGCCGCGCATCTTTGGGCGGCAGGCGTTAGTCTCGTGCGCCGTCGGTCTGCTTCAATTCGTCGAGCGTCGGCATGGAAACGATGTGATAGCCGGAATCGACATAGTGGATTTCGCCGGTAACCCCGGAAGACAGATCCGACAACAGATAAAGTGCCGAGCCACCGACCTCGTCGATGGTCACCGTGCGGCGCAGCGGCGAGTTTCGCTGCTGGTAGGAGAACATGTGGCGCGCATCGGAAATACCGGCGCCGGCGAGCGTGCGCACCGGTCCAGCCGATATGGCGTTCACCCTGATGGCGCGCGGACCGTAGTCGTTCGCAAGATACCGGACACTCGCCTCCAGCCCTGCCTTGGCGACGCCCATGACATTGTAGTTCGGCATGACGCGGACCGACCCCGCATAGGTCAGCGTGATCATCGATCCGCCGTCCTTCATCAAGGTGGCCGCATGGCGGGCGACCTCGGTGAAGGAGTAGCAGGAGATCACCATGGTGCGGACGAAATTGTCCCGGCTGGTGTCGGCGTAGAGGCCTTTCAGCTCGTTCTTGTCGGAAAAGCCAATGGCGTGGACGACGAAATCCAGCCCGCCCCATTCCTTGCCCAGAGTCTCGAACGTGGCCGCGACAGAGGCGCTGTCCTCGACGTCGCACGGCACGACCAGCGAGGCGCCGAGCTTGTCGGCCAGCGGCCTGACCCGGCGTCCGAAGGCATCACCCTGATAGGTGAAGGCGAGTTCCGCGCCATGTTCGGATAATTTCCGGGCGATGCCCCAGGCGATCGAATGATCGTTGGCGACACCCATGACAAGCCCGCGCTTGCCCTTCATCAATCCGTCCATGGCCGGCAAATCCTTATGCGGAATAGCGCTGGAAAACGAGCGTGGCGTTGGTGCCGCCGAAGCCGAACGAATTGGACAAGACAGTGTCGATCCTGGCGTCGTCGATGCGCTTTCGCACGATCGGCATGCCCTCGAATTCGGGGTCGAGGGTCTCGATATGGGCGCTTTCGCCGATGAAGCCGCCCTGCATCATCAGGATCGAATAGATGGATTCCTGCACGCCGGCCGCGCCCAGCGAATGGCCGGTCAGCGACTTCGTCGAGGTGATATACGGCATCTCTGGGCCGAACACCTCGCGGATCGCTCCCATTTCCTTGGAATCTCCCACCGGCGTCGAGGTACCATGGGTGTTGATGTAGTCGACCGGTGTGGAAACCGTGGCCAGCGCCTGGCGCATGCAGCGGACTGCGCCCTCGCCTGAAGGGGCAACCATGTCGTGACCATCCGACGTCGCGCCATAGCCAACGATCTCGGCATAGATTTTCGCGCCGCGCGCTTTGGCATGCTCAAGCTCTTCCAGCACCAGCACCCCGGCGCCGCCGGCGATGACGAAGCCGTCGCGATTGGCGTCATAGGCGCGGGAAGCGGTCGATGCGTTGTCGTTGAATTTCGACGACATGGCGCCCATGGCGTCGAACAGGTCCGACATCGTCCAGTCGAGATCCTCGTGGCCGCCGGCAAAGATGATGTCCTGCTTGCCCCACTGGATCAATTCATAGCCATTGCCGATGCAATGCGCCGAGGTCGAACAGGCCGACGAGATCGAGTAGTTGACGCCGTGGATCTTGAACCAGGTGGCAAGCGTCGCCGATGCGGTCGACGACATTGCCTTCGGCACCGCGAACGGACCGATGCGCTTGGGACTGCCGTTCTTCAGCGTCGTTTCGGCAGCTTCGACGATGGTGCGGGTGGATGGTCCGCCCGATCCCATGACGATGCCGGTGCGCTCATTGGTGATGTCGCTCTCGCCGAGGCCCGCATCCGCGATCGCCTGATCCATGGCGACATGGTTCCAGGCAGCCCCCTGGCTCAGGAAGCGCATCGCACGGCGGTCGATCATGGCCGATGGATCGAGCGTCGGCGCTCCCCAGACCTGGCAGCGGAAGCCGTGTTCGGCGAAGGAATCGGAGAAGCTGATGCCGGATCTGGCGTCATGCAGAGAGGTCTGCACCTCGTTGGCATTGTTGCCGATCGACGACACAATGCCGATGCCTGTGACTACGACACGTCTCATTCGCAACTCCTTCCAGGGGTGCTGGCCAGAGAGCTGGCCAGGGATGCCGGTCAGCCAACCGCCGACTGCTTGGACAGACCGACTTTCAAATCCGTTGCCGCGTATATGGGTTCGCCATCCGCCTTCAGCCAGCCATCGGCGATGCCGAGCACCAGCCGGCCCCGCATCACGCGCTTGAAGTCGATGCCATATTCGACCTTCTTCACCGAGGGCGTGACCATGCCCTTGAATTTCACTTCACCGGTCGACAGCGCCATCCCCTTGCCGGGTTCGCCCAGCCAGCCAAGATAGAAGCCCGTCAATTGCCACATGGCGTCGAGGCCGAGGCACCCCGGCATGATCGGATTGCCGATGAAATGGCAGGCAAAGAACCACAGGTCCGGCTTGATGTCGAACTCCGCGCGGATGAAACCCTTCTCGAAGGCGCCGCCCGTCTCGCTGATCTCGGTGATGCGGTCGAACATCAGCATCGGCGGATAGGGAAGCTGGGCGTTGCCCGGTCCGAACAGTTCGCCGCGGGCGCAGGCCAGCAATTCGTCGTACTCGTAGCTGGATTTACCCGCCATCAATCTCATCCCCATATCGTTCCGGGCTATCGGGTGCCCTTGTCGTTGGTTTCCTAACACAATCTGTTTCAGGCCGGAAACCGGCGTTTGCGCTTAGCCTGCTCGTCTGCCTGGGTCAATGCGCGCTATTGATCGCATTCGGACGACAGAATATATGTCCTGAGAGGTCCGGTTTCGGCAGACGTTCATTTTTTTGCCATTCTGGGCGTGTCTTGGGGCGGAACTGTGGGGTTCGACGAGAAGATGGACCTGGACGGCCGGAAGGAAAATGTCGCTGTGGACAAGCGGGTCCGTGAAGCTGGCCTGAGGCCGACGCGTCAGCGCATTGCGCTGGCCGATCTGCTTTTCGCCAAGGGCGACCGGCATCTGTCGGCCGAGGAACTGCACGAGGAGGCGGTTGCCGCCGGCGTGCCGGTGTCGCTGGCCACCGTCTACAATGCCCTT
>NZ_RZTF01000007.1:20309-25487 GCF_004023175.1 Mesorhizobium sp. M7A.F.Ca.MR.362.00.0.0 | reverse complement strand
TTCACCAGTTTACCCAGGCGGGACTTTTGCGCATCCTCGCCGTGGAGGGCGCGAAAACCTATTTCGACACCAACACCTCCGACCACCACCATTTCTACATCGAAGGCGAAAACCGCATATTCGACATCGACAGTGGTCCGGTGACGGTCGCCAACCTGCCGGAGCCGCCGGAAGGGATGGAGATCGCCAATGTCGATATCGTGGTAAGGCTGCGCCCCAAACGCCGCGAATGACCGGCGAGGCCCCCTTACCGTGCCCGTGCTGTTGTTGCTCAGCGGGCACATGTGGGGCAATGCGGCCGCGATGGCGGTTGCGCTGATCTGGATCGCGCACATCGCCATCGACCGTGCGCTGGCCTATGGCCTGAAGCTGCCAACCGGCTTTCAGGACACCCATCTCGGCCGTATCGGGCGCTAGGCTGACCTGAATTTCAACACACCCAAACCGGGCCGTGAAGGATCGGGGTTAAGATTCTGGGTCAAGAATCAGTCCTTGACCCGTTCGCCGGGATAGGCGCCCCAGACGATCGACTGGGCAAGCCAGCCTGTGTGGCCATCGAATGTCATTTCGCACCACTGGCCGTCGCAGGATTTGATCGTGCCCATGACGCCCGGCTCGACCATCGCGACCACCCTTGCGTCCTTGTTGGGGCTGTTGAGAAGATTGATCTGGGCACCCTTGCCGCGCTGCCACGGGGCAACGATTGCAGTGCGCCGGCCGGAAAGCAGCGACTGGTTGATCCAGCCTTCCGAACCATCGGCATCGCGCACGCGGCGCCATGTGTCGAATTCCTGGATGATCTCCATCGGCAGGCCGGCCTTCATATACATCCAGTCGACCGAGTAGTTGGCCCCGGGACCGACGCGCGAGTTGACACGGCCGGATTTCAGGCTGACGAAGCGCGGCAGCGGCAGGCCACTCGGACCAAGCGTGACGACGCCCTGGGCAGGTGCTGCGGCACTCTGCGCGGCCACAAGCGGAGAATAAAGCAGAGCGCCGAGAAATGCTGCGCTGAGGGTCAGGCGAAGCGACGCGAAACCAGACACTTTCATTCCTTTCGGCGCTTGCCCATCGGCCTCGGCGCCCCTTTTTCTTTGTCTTCGGCGGCACCGCTTGTTACAGGGAGTAATCGGCACCGCGACCGGCTTTCAGTTTCGCCGGTCTTGGTTAAAGAGGTCTCAACGAGATCGGGTTAGAAGCAATTCCAGCAAAAGTGTGATGCGGTTTTGCGTTCGGAATTGCGGCAAGTACTCGGGAGGGAAACAATGGCAGGCAAAAAGAAGCCTCTCGTCGTCATCACGCGAAAGCTGCCCGACCCGGTCGAGACCCGCATGCGCGAGTTGTTCGACGCAAGGCTGAATGTCGAGGACCGGCCGATGACGCAGCCGGAACTGGTCGCGGCAGTCAAGGAGGCCGACGTGCTGGTGCCGACGGTAACCGACCAGATCGACGCCGCACTGATCGCCCAGGCAGGCGACAACCTCAAGCTGATCGCCAATTTCGGCAATGGCGTCGACAAGATCGATGTCGCGGCCGCGGCCAAGAGGGGCATCACCGTCACCAACACGCCGAATGTCCTGACCGAAGACACCGCCGACATGACCATGGCGCTGATGCTGGCGGTGCCGCGGCGGCTGGCGGAAGGTGCCAATGTGCTCACCGGTGACAAGAAATGGGCTGGCTGGTCGCCGACCTGGATGCTGGGCCGGCGCATCTGGGGCAAGCGGCTCGGCATTGTCGGCATGGGGGGAATCGGCACCGCCGTCGCCAGACGGGCCAAGGCCTTCGGCCTGTCGATCCACTACCACAACCGCCACCGCGTGCTGCCGGCCGTAGAGGACGGGCTGGAGGCGACCTATTGGGAAAGCCTGGACCAGATGCTGGCCCGCATGGATATCATCTCGGTCAACTGTCCCTCGACGCCGGCAACCTTCCATCTGCTTTCGGCGCGGCGGCTGGCGCTGCTGCAGCCCACCGCCTATGTCGTCAACACCGCGCGCGGCGACATCATCGACGAGGAAGCGCTGGTCAAGCTGATCCAGGACGGCAAGATCGCCGGGGCCGGCCTCGACGTCTACGAGCATGAGCCGGCTTTGAACAGCAAGCTGCTGAAGCTCGCCGCCAAGAACAAGGTCGTGCTTTTGCCGCATATGGGCTCGGCGACGCTCGAGGGCCGCATCGATATGGGCGAGAAGGTCATCATCAATATCCGTGCCTTCGTCGACGGCCACCGCCCGCCGGATCGGGTGCTGCCGCTCAGGACCTGACGCTGTCGCGGCCCACAAACCGTAAGATAAACCTTACGAGATAGCTTTGCGCATGGTGATCGAGGTCGGCCTGGCATAGCCCTCATGCGCCGTCCGTTCAGTTTCGCGAAAGCCGAGGCGAGCAAAGGCCTCATGATTCCCGGTCAGCTCGATCCGCGTCTGAAGCGCGACGGCGGCCTTGCCGCGGCTACGGGCAAGGTCTTCGACTGCCTGCATCAGCCGCCGGCCAATGCCTTGTCCCTGGCGGTCCGGCGCGACCGCGAACTTGCCGACATAAAGGTCCGCCGCCCTCTCAAGGGCAAAGACGCAGCCGACGATCCTGTCGCCCTGCACCGCCACGAAGCCGGTCTCCAGCCGCGCCTTGTCGCTCAGGGTGTCGGCGGTCAGATGGTGGGCCGAGGAGGGCGGGTCGACAACGCTGTCCATCGAAGCGAAAGCGCGCATGATCAATGCGAGCACATCGTCCCAACGGTCGAAATCGGTCGGGATCCGCGTGATGGAGACAGCTTCGTTCCGGTCCAAGAATTCAGCTTCTCTTGTAGCGGATGGTGTCGAAGCGCGCTGCCAGCGCATCATAGAGCAGCAGCTGGCCGACCAGCGGCTCGCCAATGCCGGTGATCAGCTTGATCGCCTCCATGGCCTGCAGCGTGCCGACGACGCCGGTCAGCGCGCCAAGCACGCCGGCTTCGGCGCAGGACGGCACCAGGCCCGGAGGCGGCGCCTCGGGAAACAGATCGCGATAGCTTGGGTTGGGCTTGCCGTCCTTGGCGTCTTCGAATGGCTTCAGCACCGTCACCGAACCATCGAAGCGTCCGACGGCGGCATGCACCAGCGGCTTGCCTTCGCTCGCGCAGGCATCGGCCACGGCATAGCGCGTTTCGAAATTGTCGGAACCGTCGACGACGATGTCATAGCGGGCGACGAGGGCGGGCGCATTGTCCGTGGTCAGCCGGAACGTATGCGGTTCGACTGTGGTGTTGGGATTGATGCGAGCGATTGCCGCCTTGGCGCTATCGGTCTTCAGCAGGCCGACAGTGTCGGTACCGTGAATGACCTGGCGCTGCAGGTTGGACAGCGAAACGGTGTCGTCATCGACCACGCCGAGTGTGCCGACGCCGGCGGCGGCAAGATATTCAAGCACCGGCGCGCCCAGTCCGCCAGCGCCGATGACCAGCACCCGGGCCTGTTTCAGCCTTTGCTGGCCGGCGCCGCCGATCTCCGGCAGCACGATGTGGCGGGCATAGCGTTCGATCTCGTCTGCGGTCAGGGCGGCAGTGGTCATTGCCTGATCATACAGGGACGGAAAAACCTTGTCAGGGGCCTTCGGTTGGCCCAACCGTCCCATGGTCGACAGTCAGGAATTGCGCGCGTCCCTGGAGACTGGAAAACAGCGCAGCATCGGTTCCTGTCATGAACGCCTGGCAGTTCAGTTCCTCCAGGATGGAGAACAGCGCCGCGCGCCGCCGGCTGTCGAGATGCGCGGCGATCTCGTCGAGCAGCAGGATCGGCGTCATGCCCGACATTTCGCCGGTCAGCCTTGCGTGCGACAGCACGATGCCGACCAGCAGTGCCTTCTGCTCGCCGGTCGAGCAGAGTTCGGCCGGCATCGCCTTGGGGCGGTGTCGAACCACCAGATCCGAACGGTGCGGGCCGTCGAGGGTGCGCCCGGCGGCGCGATCGCGCTCACGGCCCTCGGCAAGCGTCCGACGGAAGCGTTCCTCGACATCGACCGCCGGCGCGGCGGCGATTTCGGCTTCCAGATCGCCCGAAAGGCCGATATCGGCCCGCGGAAATGGTCCCGTGTCGGGCAGCCTGTCGATCATGGTGGCGAGCAGCCGCACCATTTCGGCCCGCGCCGCGGCTATCGCCACACCGGTTTCGGCCATCTGCGTCTCGATAGCGTCGAACCAGCGGTCGTCCCGGGAGTTTTCGGTAAGCAGCCGGTTACGACCGCGCATAGCCTTCTCGTAGTCGATCGCACGTTGCCCGTGCCCGGGATCGATCGCCAGCACGAGCCGATCGAGAAATCGCCGGCGATCCGCGGCCGGTCCGGTGAACAACGCGTCCATGGCTGGCGTCAGCCACACCACGCGCAGCCATTCCAGCATGTCCTCGGCCGAGCGCGCCGACGCTCCGTTGATGCGCACCCGCCTGCCGCCTTCGCCGGCGGTGTCGCCGCCGGAAATGCCTGTTCCGATCTCGACCTGGCCGTCAGGTCCGTCGAGCCGGGCATGCAATGCAAAGCCGCCGTCGCCGCCGTCGCGTGCGACATCCACGTAAGGGGCGCGGCGCAAACCACGCCCCGGTGTCAAAAGGGAGATTGCTTCGAGGAGATTGGTCTTGCCGGCGCCGTTGTCGCCGGAAAAAACCACGGCACCTGGCGCCAGATCGATCGTCAGCGCCGCGTAGTTTCGGAAATTGGTAAGTGTAAGCTTACTTATGTGGTTCTGTGCCGGCAACCGCTATCCGCCTATAGAGCGTTCCATCGTTTCACGGAAACGCAAAACCAATCTATCTCTTTGTTTTAACGCAATTCCCAAGGGAAAGCGCTATGCGCTTTTCCCGGGAAAACCGCTTCACACTTTTCCTGGAATTGCTCTAGAAGTTGCCGTAAATATCGCGCTTGCCGGTCCACAACAGGACCGAAGTGCTGACACCGCGCCGCTACACCCGCATCGGCATCAGCACATAGAGTGCGGTCTCGTCGGCCATGTCGTGGATCAGCGTCGGCGAGCCGGCGTCGGCCAGCATGAACTTGGCTTCCGTGCCGGTCAGTTGCGCGGCAACGTCGAGCAGGTACTTGGCGTTGAAGCCGATCTCGATCGGATCGGATGAATAGTCGGCGGACAGCTCTTCGGTGGCGCTGCCTGAATCGGGATTGTTGACCGCAAGCGTCACCTGACCCTCGCTG
>NZ_RZTF01000007.1:0-20299 GCF_004023175.1 Mesorhizobium sp. M7A.F.Ca.MR.362.00.0.0 | reverse complement strand
GTTAGGAAGAGATGGTCGAGACGCGATCGACAGCGGCGGCAAAACTCTGGCGGTCGATGATCAGCTTCTTGTCGTTGCCGGTCGGAATGACCCGCTGATAGTCGGGGAAGGTGCCGTCGATCAGCTTCGAGGTCAAAACCACGCTGCCGATCGTGAAGCGGATCTTGGTGTCCGACAGTTCGGTGGTGACCGCGACATCCGGATCGTCGACGAGCTTCTGCAGCTCGCTCACCGTCTTGCGCGGAATGATGATGCCCGGCATGCCTTCGGAACCCGCTGGCGCATCGATCTCGGCGCGCGCCAGGCGGTGGCCGTCGGTCGCTACCGAGCGCAGCTTCAACTTGCCGCCGACCTCATGCGTGTGCAGATAGATGCCGTTCAGGTAATAACGCGTCTCCTCGGTGGAGATGGCGAATTGGGTCTTCTCGATCAGGCCTTTCAGGGCAACCGAGTCGAGACGGAAGATATGCGAGAACGATCCGGCCGAGAGCTCCGGGAAGTCGGATTGCGGCAGGCACTGAAGGCGGAAGCTCGAGCGGCCGGACGTCACCGTCATGGCGTTGCCGTCCTCGTCCGTCTTCAGCATCACCTCGGCGCCATCGGCAAGCTTGCGCACGATGTCGTAGAGCAGATGTGCCGGGACTGTCGTCGCCCCGCCGCGCTCCACCTTGGCGGGTGTCGCTTCGGTCACCTCGAGGTCGAGATCGGTCGCCTTCATTTCAAGGCTGGCGCCTTCGGCGCTGAGCAGCACGTTGGACAGGATCGGTATGGTGTTTCGCCGCTCGACCACACGATGGACGTGGTTGAGCGACTTCAGGAGATTTGACCGTTCCAGGATAACACGCATGACGAAACAGGCTCGCTTGAATGAATGACGGGTCACCAGTGAGCGGCGTCCCGCGAAAGGTCTGAACAGGCTCAGAATCTGCGTAAACTGACAGGAAAAAACCAGCAAACGCAAGCCCGCGCCAACGGTTCAGGCCGGCTACGCGGGCTTTCTGGGGATAACGCGCCCGAAGTCCGCGAGCCAGTGTCGTAAAACCGAAATCCAGATCGCTTCCAGGCGGCGCCACGAGCCCGATCCAGGCCCAGCGCCGCACTGGCAAGCCATTGAATTCCGGTATTGTTCCGGCTCAGCCATCCCCGGAGGATCAGGCCTGGTCGTTGATCAACCGCCTCAGAAGCTCAAGTTCCTGCGCCAGCGTGTTGTCGTTGCCGGAAAGGTCCTCGATTTTGCGCACGGCATGCAGCACCGTGGTGTGATCGCGGCCGCCGAAACGCCGTCCGATCTCGGGTAGCGAGCGCGGCGTCATCACCTTCGACAGGTACATGGCGACCTGCCGCGGCTTGACGATGGTGCGCGTGCGCCGGTTGGACAGCAATTCGGTCTTCGACACATTGTAGTGACGCGCCACGATGCGCTGGATGTCCTCGATACGGACACGCTTCGGCTCGCCGGTGCGATAGATGTGGCCGAGGATTTCGTCGATCCGGTCGATGGTGATCTGCGGCTCGAAGGATTGACGGAACAAAAGCTGATTGAAGGCGCCTTCCAACTCGCGTCCGCTGCCGGTCACGGTGCGGGCGACGTGATTGAGGATCTCCTCCGAAATGTCGAGCGATGCGTCGTCCCCCCTGGCCGTGGCAAGGCGCAATTTGAGCATGCCGAGGCGCATGGCAAAATCGGGCGCCGACATTTCAAGCGCGACACCGCCATTGAGGCGCGAACGGACCCGCGGTTCGAGCGATTCCAGTTCCGATGGCGGCCGGTCGGCGGCGACGACGACCTGCTTGGCGCTGTCGAGCAGCATGTTGATGAGGTGGCAGAATTCATGCTGGATCGACTTGCCCTGCAGAAACTGCATGTCGTCGATGATGAGCAGGTCGATGTCGCGCAGCTGTTCCTTGAGCGTCAGCGCGTTGTTGTCGCGGATCGCGGTGGCAAAGCGCCACATGAAATACTCGGCCGTGAGATAGACGACGCGCGACTTGGGGTTCTGCTTCAGCGATTCCGCAGCGATGGCCTGCAGCAAATGTGTCTTGCCGAGCCCGACGGTTGCGTGAAGGAAAAGCGGATTGAAGCGCACTGCGCTCGATTGCGATTCCGCTACCGCCTTGGCGGCGGCGAAGGCCACCCGGTTCGACGGTCCCTCGATGAAGGACCCGAACGTGTAGCGCGGATCGAGCGGCGACCCCAGCACGTTGTGGCGAAATTCGCTCTCGATCGGTGTGCCCGGACGCGGAGCCGGTGCGCGCTCCACCCGGCTGGGGCTGACTGTGCCGGCGGCAAGTGCCGTCTGCGTCTGCCGTGTCATCTTGCTGCGTGCTGGCGTTACCTCTGGCTCGGCCTGGCTGCGTCCCTGACGGGTTGCCGTGCGCACGACGATGTCGATCTTGAGGAGATCGGCATCCTCCTGCTTCCACAGCTCTGAAATGAGGTCGAGATAGTGGCCGTTGATCCATGAACGCAGGAAGGCGGTAGGCACGGAGATGCGGACGATGCCCTTGGAAGCCTCGGCGACCTTCATGCGGCCAAACCAGCTCGAATAGACTTCGGTTCCCAGGCGCGCCTTCAACTGGGTCTTGACCCGGTCGAATTTCTGTTCCGCGTCGCTGGACACCGCCATGTCGTTTGCTCCGATCAAAGTTCCAGGAAATGGGAGGTCGCCCGTAAGTTCCCTTTCAATGCCGCTCTGCATGATCTTTTCCTTGTCCTTCCGTACCTGTTTTCCACCGGGGATGCGCCTCCTGCATCCGGTTCCGGCGACCTAAGTCTTTGCTACGATGTCCGCTGCCGCCGCCGGCAGATGAACGTCGCCCATTATCCGCGGGAACCGGTGCCGGCCCATGGAAGCCAGTCCGCGTTGGGTATGTCAGGGCAATACAACACCGCCCGGCGAAAAGAGCGCCGGCGCGCCGTCTACCTGCCATGTCTAGTTACGCCAGTCCCCTACCGTATCGAAAAAGACAAACCAAAGCCGTCCGCGGACTTGATCCGCGTTGCAAATCCCGCCAATTTAAGCTGGCCGATTCAGGCTTGGGTTAAGAGCCAGAGCCCGTCCCTTTCGATAGATCGACACTACCGAAATCGCTGTGGATAGGGCAAGGCCACGTCTAACGGATTTTTAAGGAATCTGGTTAGTGGAGGCGGGTTCGAGTGGCGTGCCGCGACGGCACATTTTAACAAAGCCATTGTGATTCAAACCCTTTTCCGGCGAATATGAAAAACCGGGCGCTGGCAGAAATATTCTGAAATAATTCGCTTGACAGCGACTTCTCCCCGATCGGGCCGGTCCGGTGTGGACAAGCTGTGGATCACCATCTGTAAGTCACTGAAAAATATAAGCTATTTCTGACAGTTAAGAATCTTTAGGTCGGCCGTTTCAAGCATGCCGATCACCAGCAGGCATGCATATGCCGGCAAACTATTCCTAATTGTGAAATGCCGCATAAGACGCCGTTTCCGGACATTCTTTTTAAGTGCTTGCCGGCAAACGAAAAAACCCGGCACAAACGGCCGGGTTCGAAGAACGTCAGTCTAGGCAAGTAATGTCAGGCCGACAGTACCTTGACCCGCTGAGCCAGTCGCGACACCTTGCGGGACGCCGTGTTCTTGTGGATCACGCCCTTGGTCGCGGCACGCATCAATTCCGGCTCCGCGATCTTGAAGGCAGCCTGTGCGGCAGCCTTGTCACCGGAGGCAAGCGCCTCTTCGACCTGGCGGATATAGGTGCGGACGCGCGAGCGGCGGTTCTTGTTGATCGCTGCGCGGCGGACGATCTTGCGCGTTGCCTTTTTGGCCGAGGATGTATTGGCCATGATGCCTCTCTTCTGATCTGGTCGGCGCATGCGGGATGCCGCAGGGCGCAAAAAACAAACGGGCAGCCACGGGGCCGCCTCGGTTGGTGCGGCTTATAGTTCAGCTTTTCCGGCGCGTCAACGCTGCCCGGCCTTCTTTTTGGCGGCCAGCAGCCATCTTCTTCGCAGCCAAGGGATTGGCGTCAGCGGTTGGTGAAATTCGGCTTCCGCTTCTCGGCAAAGGCCGCCATGCCTTCCTTCTGATCGTCCAGTGCAAACAGCGAGTGAAACAGCCGGCGCTCGAACCGCAATCCCTCGGCAAGCGTCGTCTCGAAGGCGCGGTTGACAGCCTCCTTCGCCATCATCACCGATGGTAGCGAGAAAGCGGCGATCTTGGCCGCGGCCTTCAGCGCCTCCTCGACAAGCTCGCCGGCAGGCACGACCCGCGACACCAGGCCAGAACGCTCGGCCTCGGCGGCATCCATCATCCGCCCGGTCAGGCACATGTCCATCGCTTTCGACTTGCCGACGAAGCGGGTCAGCCTTTGTGACCCGCCCATGCCTGGAATGACGCCGAGGGTGATCTCGGGCTGGCCGAATTTGGCCGTGTCGGCGGCGATAATGAAATCGCACATCATCGCCAACTCGCAGCCGCCGCCGAGTGCATAGCCCGCCACTGCCGCGATAATAGGCTTTCGCGCTCGCGTCAGTTCCTCCCAGCCGACGAAGAAGTCTTGGGCGTAGGCGTCCGCGTAGGAGATGGACTGCATCTCCTTGATATCGGCGCCGGCGGCGAAAGCCTTTTCGGAACCGGTGATGACCATGGCGCCGATACCTGGATCGGCGCTGAACCCGTTCACGGCCGCCACCACCTCGGTCAGAATCTGCGAATTCAGCGCGTTGAGCGCCTGCGGCCTGTTCAGCGTGATCAGCCCGACCTTGCCGTGCGTCTCGGTGATGATCGTCTCATAGGTCATGGCTGCTTCTCCTTGCTCACGCTCGCCTAGAGCGGTTCATCGTTTCACGGAAACGCAGAACCGCTCCATCTCTCTGTCTTGACGCAATTCCGAACGGGAAACCGTTCCCACTTTTCCTGGAATTACTCTGACTCATCGCTGACATGTCCGGCAATAAAAGGTCGATCGGCCGCTCTGCACGATCCGTTCGATGTGACCGCCGCAGCCGGGCTTGGAGCAGGCCTCGCCTTCGCGGTCGTAGACGGCGAAGGCGTGCTGGAAATAGCCCAGCGACCCATCGGTCTGCATATAGTCCCGCAGTGAGGAGCCGCCGGCTGCGATCGCATCCGATATCACCGAACGAATGGCTTGCGCGAGGTGTTCGCTTTGGGCCTGGGCTTTCTTTCCGGGCCTGGCGATCGTGCCCGCCTCGCGCAGCGGCGACAGGCCGGCACGCCACAACGCCTCCGACACATAGATGTTGCCGAGCCCGGCGATCAGCCTCTGGTCGAGAAGCGCTGCCTTCAGCGGTGATCGCCGCCCCTTCATCAATGAGGCAAGCAGCGCACCGTCCAATGTGTTGCCGGTTGGCTCGACGCCAAGTCCAGCCAGCATCGGATGAACGTCCGGCAGCCCTTCCGCAAACAGCATGAAGCCGAAGCGGCGCGGATCATTGAAGATCACGCGGGATCGGGCACCGGCCGGAGACACGACATGGAAGACGACGTGGTCGTGATTGGAGCTCTTCGAGCGGTCGTGCCGGAAGATGCCGGGCATGTCGCTGCCATCGGCCGTCTCAATGCGGAATGAGCCCGACATGCCGAGATGGCAGATCAGCACGGGCCCGCCTTCCAGGTCCATCGTCAGATACTTGGCCCGGCGGCCGAGTGCCGTGATCGTCTTGCCGGTCAGCCGCTGCGCGAATTTCTCGGGAAATGGAAAGCGCAGATCCGGTCGGCGCGCCTCGACGCGGGCGATGGTGGCGCCTTCCAGAACCGGCTGCAGCCCGCGCCGGACGGTTTCGACCTCCGGCAATTCAGGCATGACCGCCGATCGCCGTATAGAAAGAAGTGCCGTAGCGTCCGGGCGCCAGCCCCAGATGCTCGGCCACGGTCTCGCCAATGTCGGCGAATGTCGTTCTCAGTCCGATGTCGCCGCCCTTGAGACCCGGTCCAGTGCCGATCACCGGAATGCGCTCGCGCGTGTGATCGGTCCCGCCCCAGGTCGGGTCGTTGCCGTGGTCGGCCGTCAGGATGAGAAGATCGCCCTGCCGCAGCCTCGCAAATGCCTCCGGCAGCCGCAGGTCGAAGGCCTCGAGCGCGGCAGCATAGCCTGCGACATCGCGGCGGTGACCGAATTCGGTGTCGAAGTCGACGAAATTGGCGAAGACGAGGTCACCGTCGCCGGCATCATCCATCGCACCCAGCGCCTCGTCGAACATCGCCATGTTGCCTGCCGCCTTGCGCACTTGCGAAATTCCGCGATGGGCGAAGATGTCGCCGATCTTGCCGACGGCGATGACACGGCTGCCACGCGCCGTCAGCCGGTCGAGCAGGGTCGGTTCCGGCGGGGGCACGGCGTAGTCATGACGGTTGTATGTCCGTTCGAAAGTGGCGGTGGTTTCGCCGACGAATGGCCGCGCGATCACCCGTCCGATCCTCAGCGGGTCAACCAGCCTGCGCACCACCTGGCAGAATTCATAAAGCCGGTCGAGGCCGAAATGGACTTCATGCGCGGCGATTTGCAGGACCGAGTCGACCGACGTGTAGCAGATCGGCTTGCCGGTCCGGATGTGCTCCTCGCCGAAGCGCTCGATGATCTCGGTGCCCGGCGCATGGCAATTGCCGAGAATGCCCGGCACCTTGCCTTCGCGAATGATCGCCTCGGTCAGTTCGGCCGGAAAGGCCGGAACCGTATCCGGGAAATAGCCCCAGTCGAGGCGCACCGGCAGGCCGGCGATTTCCCAATGACCGGATGGTGTATCCTTGCCGCTCGAAACCTCCTGTGCGGCGCCGTGAAAGGCAGTTGGGAGCAGATCCGCCCCGCTGTTGGCAAACCCCAGTCCCGTCGCGGTTTCGGCGGCCTTGCCAAGCCCGAGCGACGCCATGTGAGGGACAAACAGCGGTCCACTGCGAAGCCCTTCGCGATCCGCACGGCCCTCCGCACAGGCCTCTGCGATGTGCGCGAATGTGTTGGCGCCGGCGTCACCGTAGCGGTCGGCGTCGGCCGCGCCGCCGATGCCGAAGGAATCCAGAACGAAGAGGAAAGCGCGCGCCATCGAGTTGTTGCCAGTTTGACCGACCAGACATAGGGTTCCGCGACTTCATTGGCAATTCGGAAACCAAACGGCAACGGCTTGGCGTGATAGTCCAGTGCACGGGATGGGCATGGATCGAGGACAACAGACTGTGGTTCCTGTCATGAGGGTTGCGTTAAAGACATATGCCGCTCTCATGCTGGCGCTCGTCGGGCTCTGGTCCAACCCGGCGCATGCCGACTGGCGCGATGATATCGGCACGTTTCGTATCGGCATCGTTGCCGAGCCAGGCGCCGGCAATGCCGTTCCGGGGCTGGCACTGTTGACCGACGCCTACACCAAGGCCTTGGGCATGAAGGTCGAGTTTGTCGTTGCCCGCAACTATGCCGCGCTGATCGAGGCGCAGGCCGATGCCCGCATCGAATATGCGATCTATTCGGCCACCGCCTATGCGACGGCTTCGCAGCGCTGCTTATGTATCGAGCCGCTTGTCGCTCCGGTCGATTCAGACGGCGCGATCGGCATCCGCTCCGTTCTGCTGACGCGAGACGGCAAGCTGCCTGCCCTGGCGGCGATGGACCGCCATCGTATCGCCATGGCGCCTTCGGACAGCGTCGGCGGTTCTCTCCTGCCATTGGCGGCGTTGGCGGCGGAGGGCCGCAAGATCGCGGAAGATGCACAGTTTTTGGTCCATGCCGATTCGGCCGCGGCGGCCGAGACGATGCTGGTCGACGGCAAGGCCGATGGCCTGTTCGGCTGGGTGACGGCCGCTGCCGACGGCCCGCGAGAACCGTCGGGCACGCAGGCCAGGCTGGAGGCGGCAGGGCTCTCGGTGACGGCGCTTCGGATCGTATGGACGTCGGGCCTGTTGAGATACGGCCCCCATGCGGTCCGCAGCGATCTCGACCCGGAAGCCAAGCGCAGGCTTGCCGTGTTCCTCACCAACCTCAAGTCGACGACGCCCGATATCTACGATCTCCTGGAATCGAGACATTCCGGCGGCTTCGCTCGCGTGTCGCCAAAAGATTACGAGATGGCCGCTGCTATCGTGCGCTTCGTTTCGGACCGTGAGCCGCAGCAATAGCTGGAGCGGCCCTGCGCAGGGCCTGGCTGGTTCTGTTCAACAGTCGCTGCAAGGGATCGTCACGCTTCTGCGGGGGCGCAGATAATAGGTTTCGCCCATGGTTATGTTGCTGAAAGCCGAGGTCAGTCCAAGCTTCTGTTGACTGCTCGCGCTCCACGCGATGACCGGCGTATAGCCGAGGTTGCTTTCGACGCGGATGAGAAAAGTGTTGGCGACCTTGAGCGACGCTGGGACCGTTGTCTCGGTGGTCGCGGCGGCGCCGGCGCTGGCGACGCTGGCGACCAATTTGCGTGACCAAACCACCTGTGCCTTCGTCGCATCGGACGTAACCTGTATCGCCGTGATGGTGATGCTAGGGGGCGAGCGGTTGTAGGGCTGAAGGGTGACGCTGCCGATCTGCATGATGGCGTCGACATCCGCTTTGAGGACGCTTGTCTGCTGGGTAACGAGATCGGCCACCATGCTGCCGATACGACTGACCTTCTTGCTGGTCTCGATGGCTTGCGACGCTTCCATTGTGAGGAAGTACATGATCAGCAGAATTGGCATGATCAACGCGAATTCAACCGCCGCGATGCCACGGCGATCGGACCAGAATCGACTTGCTTTCCGCCAAACTCCCGTAATCATAAGATGTGGCCCCGCACGCATCATGCCCATTGCCCTTTTCTTATACCGCTCGTGCATTCCGCTCAGTTGTCGAACGGCTCGTTCTGCCAGGTCACCGATGCGAAATGCAGGGTCTTGTTGCCGCCCATCGACTGCGCCAGCAGATCGGTCATGATCGGCCACTTGTAGAAGACCCGAAGCATGTTCCTCGACTCCGCCGCCCCCGCTGTCACTGAGAAGGATTGGGTCGCGGTGCCTTTCGTCAGTACGACATCGCCGTTCTGGATCTTGAAGCCAGCCGTGGCCGCATCGGCGAACGATGTATATTGGCGAAGATCCACCAGCAGTTGATTGGGACAATCCTGGGAGACGATGATCTGCAGTTTCGTGCAGATCATGTCCCGCAAATTGGTTCCGGCAACGTCGGCCGCCCTCAACTGGCCGGTGCGCAGCTTGCGCGCGACATCGTCGGTGACGTTGGCCATCACCTCCTGGCCGGCAAACGAGATGCAGCTTTCCAGAATGGCAAAGACAAGCAGCGCAAAGGGGACCGAAAGGATCGCGAATTCGATTGCCGTGGCGCCGCGCCGGTCACGAAGGAAGCGGGCGAAAAACCTTGGGCGTCTCACTTTGTGGTCGCCTGCGCGGCCGAATTCCTTGCTCATGTCCGATCCTGCCGATCTCTATGCGGTCTCGGAAGGAGCATTAGCGCCAACCGATTGAGGTCCGGTTTGGATGATCGTTAAAGTCGGCGCAGGCCTCTTAACCAGACAATAACCGGAACGGCAGTCGGCAACGCCACCTATCGGCTGACGCTCATCTCCGCTTCCGAAGACTTCTCCGCCTCGCTCTTGTATGAGCTTTCGCAATAGGGTGTGCACGACATCGTCTGGATTTCGGCGCGCCGATAGATGCGCACTGACGAGGCGGCTTGCCGCACCACGGTAACCTGCTCGTCGACGATGGGGCTGCCGTCCGTATCGAGCACGACCAGATTGGTGACCCCGAAGCCTTTGCCGGTGAGCACGATCGTCGAAGCGTCCTGCACCGAAGCGTCGGCGATTGCCGGGTTGCCGACCACGATGGTGTCTGCGGGACGCGACAGTTTGACGATCTTGGCCTGGTTCATCGTGACCTCGATGCCGGCGCCGGCCATGGCGGGCGCGACGAAGCTCGAGACGGCAAGAAGCGCGGCAATCAGGATTGACGATCTCGGCTGGGCCATTGAGGCGCTCCACGCAGGCGGACTGATCAACGGAACATGAACGAGATTGGTGAACCAACGGTTAAGCATGCGATGTTGCCAATCGTGCAATGGCCGCCAAGGGCGCCCGCGACGCGCGGTCCGGTCGGGTCGCAAGCCTACCAAATCCGGTCTGGAAGGCTCAGCGATACATTAGCCCGAGGTTAACCACGCAATATGTTCGAACCGGGAAAGGAATCGGTAAGGCTGTTTCTTAAGCCGATCGAAAGAGCTTCTCCCTAGATTGGCAGCATCCGATCAACCATCACAGAAGTTGACGGAAGTGCTGTAACACGTGGAGTAGGAGCTCTCGAATGTCTAATCTCATCGCACGTTTTGTGAAGGACGAATCCGGCGCGACCGCGATCGAATATGGTCTGATCGCCGCTCTCATCGCGCTCGCCATCATCACTGGCGCCGGCACGCTCGGCAATGCGCTGAACGCCAAGTTCACCAACATCGGCAGCACCCTGAACGGCACGCCGAGCGGCAGCTGATCGGCTTATCGCCGAGCATTTAGATTGCGTTCTGGAAAAGGGCCGCCGCGTGGCGGCCCTTTTTCTATGCCGCTGGCGATATAGGTCGTCTTTCGTTCCTAGCCTCATCAATCGTTAATCGAACATGCTTAGATTGAGCCCCATGAAATCGGACAATAGGCGTGGCGCCGATGCTTGAAGCCCTGATCTTCGTCGTTTTTCCGTTCTGCATGCTGTTTGCCGCGATCTCCGACATGCTGTCGATGACGATCGCCAATCGCGTGCCGGTGCTGCTTGTCGCCGTTTTTGCGCTGGTCGCGCCCCTGACAGGCATGGACTGGGCGGCCTATGGCGGACATTTCGCCGCCGGCGCCCTGGTCCTGGCCGTGACGTTCGGCCTGTTTGCGATGGGCGGCATGGGCGGCGGCGACGCCAAGCTTCTGGCCGCCACCGCGATGTGGATGGGCCTCAATGTCAATCTCGTGGAGTATCTTGTCGCCTCGACAATCATCGGCGGCCTGCTGACGCTGGCGATCATCCTCTACCGGAAGTCGCTGCTTGCGGCCGTTACCGGCCAAAATCCGTTTCTGCGCCATTTCGCCGACGAGGCAAAAGGTGTTCCCTACGGTGTTGCGCTCGGCCTTGGCGGCTTGCTGACCTATCCGGATTCGCCCTTGATGGCATGGGCGCTTGCCAGGCTGGCGGCCTGAGCGCGATCTTATTTTATTTTATTGTCAGTCAGCATTGCCGAAACCCCGTTCTGAACAGGGCTGGCCCGCCCATTTTGGCCGGTCAGGCCACATTCCGGCTAATTTATGTAAACCTTAAATTAATCACGATCGTAAGCATTACATTAACCTTGTTTTGACGATTGCCGCTGCAAAGTCCGGCTTGGCTACGTGGTTTGCCAGGGCAAGGGTTCGGACAAATGCCAGCATCGCGATTGATAATTCTGAGCGTGGCGGTGGCCGCGGCGGGTGGCGCTGGCTATGTCGCGAAGAACATGGTGGCACCGCCGCCCCAGATCGTCGTCGATTCCGGCCCCCAGGCCCCGGCGGTGGCCCTCCAGGATGTGCTTGTGCTTTCAGGCGACGTTCCGATGGGCAGCCCGATCCAAAACAACATCGCCTGGCAATCCTGGCCCGCCGACGGCGTCAACGCGAATTTCATCACCCGCACCGCCGAGCCCGAGGCACTGGACAAGCTGAAGAGTTCCGTTGCCCGTGTGGCGATGTATGCCGGAGAACCGCTGCGGCGGTCCAAGCTGATCGGCGAGGGCCAGAGCTTCATGTCGTCGATCCTGCCTTCCGGTATGCGGGCGGTCGCCACGGCCATCTCGGCCGATACGTCGGCCGGCGGCTTCATTCTTCCCAACGATTTCGTCGACGTCATCATGACCCGCAGGGCCGATGCTGCCAGCGGCGCCGCCGGCTTCAACACCGAGACCATCCTCAAGAACATCCGCGTCCTGGCCATCGATCAGACCATTCAGGAGGACGAGGAAGGCAAGAAGACCAGGGTGGGTCAGACCGCCACGCTGGAACTGACGCCCAAGCAGGCGGAGATCATCACTGTCGCCCAGCAGATGGCGGATCGCCTGACCCTGGCGCTGCGGGCGGTCGCGGACACGCAGGAAAAAAATCTGGGTGAGGCCGACTATCTCGTTTCCGGCAATGGCCGCAGAGGAACGGTGAGGCTGATCAAGTCGGGCGAAGTTTCCGAAGTGGGAGCAAGGAAATGAGGCTAGGTGGCAAACTGCCGGCAATTGTAGCCGCGGCATTCGGCCTGCTGCTCGTCGGATCGAATTTGCAAGGCAGCGTCGTCGAGGCAAAGAACGCGCAGGTCACGGCATCGACGGCCACTCAGCGCGTCAAGCTCGGCCTTAACAAGTCGGTGGTCATCGACCTGCCGAGCGATGCCTACGACATTCTCGTCGCCAACCCGGCGGTTGCCGATGCTGTGACCCGCACCGCGCGGCGCATCTATCTGTTCGGCAAGGCGGTCGGCGAGACGAACATATTTGTCTTCGGCCCGAATGGCGAGCAGATCGTCAGTCTGGACCTTGCCGTCGAACGCGACGTTGCCGGCCTTGAGGATTATATCAGGCGCTTCCTGCCGACGTCGGCCGTCAAGGTGGAACTGCTGAACGACAACGTCGTTCTCACAGGAACCGTGGATACCCCGCTGGATGCCAAGCGTGCCGAACAGTTGGCAAACATGTTCGTGTCGGGTGGTGAGGCAACGACGGGACAATATTCGCAGACCGCGGCCGGCGGTTCGGCCCAGAGCGGTGTCGACATCAACAATCCGGACCAGGAGCGCCGCACCAGCCAGATCGTCAACCTGATCCAGATCATTGGCGATGACCAGGTGACGCTGAAGGTGACGGTCGCCGAAGTCAGCCGCTCGGTGATGAAGCAGCTCGGCGTCAACATGGTTGGCAGCGGCGGCAGCAACGGCATTAGTTACGGCGCAATCAGCGACAACTTCACGGGTCTCGGCAAACAGCTGTCGAATTCCGGCTTTCAAATCGGCGCTTCAGGACTGCAGGCTTATGTGAACGCCATGGAGCAGTCCGGGGTGATGAAGACCTTGGCCGAGCCGACCTTGACGGCTGTGTCGGGCGAGAAGGCAACCTTCAAAGTCGGCGGTGAATACAATATGGTCACGGGTGTCTCGGCAAATGTATCGCAAGACAACCAGACCGGCCTGAAGACCTACAGCGTCGAAAAGATCGAGTACGGCATCGGCCTGGAATTCCAGCCGGTTGTGTTGTCTCCCGGCCGCATAAGTTTGAAAGTCAGGACGTCGGTTTCCGAGCCGACAACCGAGGGATCCGTATCGTTCTCCTCAGGCGTGACGAGTCCCGGAATGAATGCCCTGTCGCTGCGCAAGCGCCTTGCCGACACAACGGTGGAATTGCCATCCGGTGGCTCCATGATGATCGCCGGCCTGGTTCGCGACGACGTCAGGCAAGCCGTCAACGGATTGCCTGGACTGACAAAGATCCCGGTGCTTGGCGCGCTCTTCCGTAGCAGGGATTTCGTGCGAAACGAGACCGAGCTCGTCATCATCATCACTCCCTATCTGGTGAAGCCGGTGGCGCGCAACGACCTCGCCAAGCCGGACGACAATTTCAACGCCGCCAGCGATGGCGCCGGCATGTTCCTTGGCCGCGTCAATCGCGTCTACGGCACCATGCAGACCGACAAGCCCAATGGCCGCTACCACGGCGTTGTCGGCTTCATCTACAAGTAAGCGGGGAAGCGGACATGTCTCAGTCAGCATTGAAGGCAAGCACCATCGCCGCAACGACCCGGCGAGCCGTTCCTGTCCTGGCGGTTGCGGTGGCGGCGCTGCTCGCCGGCTGCGCCCAGCGCGACAGCATCACGGTCGGCGCCATTCCGGACGATTACCGCACCAACCATCCGATCGTCATCGCCGAGAAGAATCAGAAGATCGACCTGCCTGTCGGCGCCGGTGACCGCGGCATGACCGGCTCCCAGCGCGATACGCTTCTTGGCTTCCTGGATGGCTATGACAGAAGTGCCGCCCCGACGCTGACGATCCAGGTCCCGAGCGGATCGGCCAACGAGGTTGCCGCGACCACGGCGGCCCGCGATTTCGCCCGGCTGGCGGTTGCCAGCGGCATCAAGCGCAATCGGATTGTCGTGACCTCCTATCAGTCCGCCTCCGCCGAAGCCTCTGCCCCGATTCGCGTTGCTTATATCTCGGTGAAAGCCCAGACCGATAAGTGCGGCCGCTGGCCCGAAGATCTTATGGAGACATCGGAAAACAAGCACTATGCCGACTTCGGCTGCTCCTATCAGAACAATCTTGCCGCCCAGATGGCCAATCCGGCCGACCTGCTCGGCCCGCGTAAATCTGCCAATATTGATCCGGCAAATCGTAGCCAAGCCATCGATGTTTACCAAAAGAGAGGCATTTCGGAAGAGTTCCTCGGCAATTCGGAAGTGACGTACTGAGCCGCCTATCTCGGATAGAACAGGCCACGGGAAAGAGCATGACGATGAGCAACCTTGCCTACGACGCCCCGGTGGACGGCAGCGATACCTCGCAGCAGGACATCGCCGCGATGCAGGCGTTGCGGCCGATCCCGCGCATCTCGATCCAGGCATTCTGCGAGACCGAGGGTGTTGCCAACCCGGTCGAGCGCGCCGGCGAGGACCGCCGCATGACGAAGGCGCATCTCAAGGTCCATATGGGCGGCGTCCCCACTGCCATCGAATTCTACCAATCGGCGCCGACGCCCAACCTGATCCTGCTGGAATCGCGCAGCGAGCCCAAGCAATTGCTGGAGCAACTCGCCCAGCTCTCGGAATATTGCGATCCGACGTCGAAGGTGGTGGTGATCGGCCACTACAATGATGTCGGCCTCTACCGCGAGCTCATCCGCAACGGCATTTCCGAATATGTGATCGCTCCGGTCTCGATGGCCGACATCGTCAGCGTGGTGTCGTCGATTTTCATCGATCCGGAAGCCGAGCCGCTCGGCCGCTCGATCGCCTTTGTCGGCGCCAAGGGCGGTGTCGGCTCCTCGACGATCGCCCACAATGTGGCTTGGGCGATGTCCTCCCTGTTCAAATCCGAAGTGGTCGTCGCCGATCTCGATCTGGCTTTCGGCACCGCCAACATCAATTTCGACCAGGATCCGGCGCAAGGCATCGCCGAGGCGGTGTTTTCACCGGAACGCATCGATGAAGTCTATCTCGACCGGCTGCTGACCCAGTGCGCCGAGCATCTGTCGCTGCTCGCCGCGCCTTCGACGCTCGAACGGGTCTATGATTTCGATCCCGAGGCCTTCGCGCAGCTTATCGACACCGCCCAGCGCAGCGTGCCGCTTCTGGTGCTCGACGTCCCGCATGCCTGGACGGGCTGGACCAAGAACACCCTGGTCAAGGCCGACGAGATCGTCATCACCGCGACACCGGAACTCGCCAATCTGCGCAACACCAAGAATCTCGTCGATATGCTCAAGCGGCTTCGTCCCAATGATCCGCCGCCCAAGCTGATCATCAACCAGGCCGGCGTGCCGAAGCGCCCGGAGATTTCGCCGTCCGATTTCGCCGAGCCGCTCGGCCTGTCGCCGATGTCGGTCATTGCGTTTGATCCGTTGCTGTTCGGCAATGCCGCCAACAACGGACGCATGCTTGGCGAAATGGATGCCAAGAACCCGGTCGTCGCGATGATCAACGAAATGGCGCATGTGCTGACCGGGCGCAGCGAAATCAAGATCAAGAAGAAGGCCGGGCTCGGCAGCCTGCTCGGCAAGCTCTCGCGCAACAAGAAGTGACGCTTCAGCAGTGGAATCGGTAGTCGATCATGTTTGGTAAAAGAGGCAGCGACGACGGCAACCGGTTCACGCCGGAATTTCGCCAGCCAGCACCGGCGCCTGTTGCGCCGCCGGCTGCAAGTTCCATGGACACAGCGGTTCTGACCCGGCCCACGGCGGCGCCAAGCGCGCCTGTCGCGCCGCCGGCGCGCCGTGCGGTCGAGGCACCGCCATTGGCGCCTGAGCCGAAGCGGGCACAGCGCGAAAAGAGCGAAACTTATTACGATACCAAGAGCCAGGTCTTCTCCGCGCTCATCGACACCATCGATCTGTCGCAGCTTTCCAAGCTTGACCCTGAAAGCGCGCGCGAGGAAATCCGCGACATCGTCAACGACATCATCGCGATCAAGAACTTCGCAATGACGATCGCCGAGCAGGAAGAGCTGCTCGAGGACATCTGCAACGACGTGCTCGGCTATGGGCCGCTCGAGCCGCTGCTCGCCCGCGACGACATCGCCGACATCATGGTCAACGGCTCCAGGAACGTCTACATCGAAGTCAACGGCAAGGTCGAACAGACCGGTATCCGCTTTCGTGACAATCAGCAGCTCCTCAACATCTGCCAGCGTATCGTCAGCCAGGTTGGCCGCCGCGTCGACGAATCCAGCCCGATCTGCGACGCGCGCCTTCCCGACGGCTCCCGCGTCAACGTCATCGCGCCGCCACTCTCCATCGATGGCGCCACGCTCACCATCCGCAAATTCAAGAAGGACAAGCTGACGCTCGATCAGCTGGTCAAGTTCGGCGCCATCTCGCCGCAGGGCGCCGAAGTTCTCAAGATCATCAGTCGTGTTCGCTGCAACATCGTGATCTCGGGCGGCACCGGTTCGGGCAAGACGACGCTGCTCAATTGCCTGACCAACTATATCGACCGCGAGGAGCGCGTCATCACCTGCGAAGACTCGGCCGAGCTGCAATTGCAGCAGCCGCATGTGGTGCGCCTCGAAACCCGCCCGCCCAATCTGGAGGGCGAGGGTGAGGTGACGATGCGCGACTTGGTCAAGAACTGTCTGCGCATGCGGCCAGAGCGCATCATCGTCGGCGAAGTGCGCGGACCCGAGGTGTTCGATCTTCTGCAGGCGATGAACACCGGCCATGACGGCTCGATGGGCACGATCCACTCGAACAGCCCGCGCGAATGCCTCAACCGTATCGAATCCATGATTGCCATGGGCGGCTATTCGCTGCCGCAGAAGACAGTGCGCGAAATCGTCGTCGGTTCCATCGACGTGATCATCCAGGCGGCGCGCCTGCGCGACGGATCGCGCCGCATCACCCACATCACCGAGGTGATCGGGATGGAAGGCGACGTCATCATCACGCAGGATATCGTCCTTTACAACATCAAGGGCGAGGACGCCAACGGCCGGCTGTTGGGTGAGCACGTATCGACCGGCATCGGCCGTCCGCATTTCTGGGAGCGCGCACGCTATTACGGCGAGGAGCAGCGTCTCGCCATTGCGCTCGAGGCGATGGAGAAACGCGCTGACTGACGCATGCTGGGGTGTAAGGGTTCGGGCCAATGTTTGGAATTGACGGCACAGTACTGGCGTTTGTCGTGCTCGCCGGCTTCAGCGCCGGCGCCGTCGCTTATGCATTTCTGTTCACCCGCATCAGCAACGAGAAACAGGTCGGCAAGCGGCTCGAAACGATCAGGACCGCCGAGACGGATCGCTCCGTCGTCAAAGCCTCGCGCGACCGCGTGGCGGAAGCCGTCAAGAGGCGCAAATCGGTTCAGGATTCTCTTAACGAACTCGACGCCAAGCAGAAAACCAAGGACAGCCGCGTCAAGAAACCGCCGCTGAAAGCCCAGCTTCGTCAGGCCGGCCTCAAGACCACCATCGAGCGTTTCTATATATACTCCGCCGTATGCGGCATCGTTTTGACGATTGTCGCCTTTGTGGCCGGAGCCCCGCTGATCGCCTTGCCGGGCGTAATGTTGGCCGGGGGGCTGGGCCTGCCGCGCTGGTTCGTCACGTTTCGTCGCGCCCGCCGGGTCAAGGCATTTCTCAACGAATTTCCAAACGCGCTCGACATCATCGTGCGCGCGGTCAAATCCGGCCTGCCGCTGAACGACGCCGTGCGCCTGATCGCCAACGAATCGCCCGAACCCGTGAAGACCGAGTTTCGCCGTATCGTCGATTCACAGCAGATGGGCCTCTCTATCCCCGACGCGACCTTGCGCATGCCTGAAACCATGCCTTGCACCGAGGCAAGCTTCTTCGGCATCGTTATCCAGATACAGTCGCAGGCCGGCGGCAATCTCTCCGAGGCGCTGGGCAATCTTTCGCGCGTGCTTCGCGATCGCAAGAAGATGAAAGCCAAGGTCGCGGCGCTGTCGATGGAAGCGAAGGCGTCCGCCGCGATCATCGGCGCGCTGCCCTTCATCGTCGCCTTTCTCGTCTACCTGTCGAGCCCGGCCTACCTGATGCCGCTCTTCAACACCAGTGTCGGAAACCTGATCCTTGGTTGCTCTGCGGTCTGGATGTCGATCGGCATCCTGGTGATGCGCAAGATGATGAACTTCGAAGTCTAGGATGCTGGCATGACCGAGCAAGTCATCAAGACCCTGACGGATCCGAGCTTCCTGATCGCGATGCTGGTCGCGATAGCGGTGTTTGCGACCGTCTTCACCTTGCTGCCGGCGTTTGGCGGAAACCAGCTCAAGTCACGCATGAAATCCGTTGCGCTGGAACGCGACGAACTGCGTGCGCAACAGCGCGCCCGGCTTGCGGTCGAGGCCGACCGCCGTCGCAAGGGCTTGCGCGAGGAACAGTCGATCGGCATGCGCAACATTGTCGACCGGCTGGATCTGAGACGCGCGCTCGCCGATGAAGGTACCTTGCAGAAACTCAAGGTGGCCGGCTTTCGTGGACAGAATCCGCTGACGCGGTTTCTTTTCTTCCGTCTCGTGCTTCCTTTTGTCGGTTTCGCGCTGGCCGCAATCTACATCTTCGTGCTCGGAGGACTGCCCGACAAGCCATTGGTCATCAGGCTGTTCGTCTGCATCCTCGTTGCTTACGGCGGCTTCTACGCACCGGTCATCTACGTCAACAACCGCGCCACCAAGCGCAAGCAGTCGATCCAGATGGCATGGCCGGATGGGCTCGATCTGATGCTGATCTGCGTCGAATCGGGCATGTCGGTGGAAGCGGCACTGCGCAAGGTCGCCGACGAGATCGGCGCGCAATCGGTGGCGCTGGCGGAAGAGTTCATCCTCACCAACGCCGAGCTTTCCTACCTGCCGGAGCGCAAGCAGGCCTACGAGAACCTGGCAAGCCGCACCGGCCTGGATTCGGTCAAGTCGGTGTCGCAGGCGCTCGTCCAGGCCGAGCGTTACGGCACGCCGGTGGCGCATGCACTGCGCGTGCTTGCCGCCGAAAGCCGCGACATGCGCATGAATGCTGCCGAGAAGAAGGCCGCCGCCCTGCCGCCAAAGCTCACAGTGCCGATGATCCTGTTTTTCCTGCCGGTGCTCTTCGCCATCATCCTGGGTCCCGCCGGCATTCAGGTCAGCCAGCGCGGTATCTTCGGCGATCATCCGGCGCCGGCAACAAACGCCCAGTAGCGGCAAGGCAAATTCCTGCATTCCCTCAAACGAAGAAGCCGCGCATGCAGCGCGGCTTCTTCGTTTGGCATCGGGATTGTGGTCTCAGTTGGTCGCGGATTTCGGCTTGTCCTGGTCCTTGAGCTGGCTCCAGGCATTCTGCTGGGCCAGCATCTGCCTGAGATAGGCGACGTTTGCCTGCGCCTGTTCGGGCGAGAGCTCCTGCGAGGCGATCTTCTCGGCCTCGTCGAACCGGCCTTGCAGGCCGACGACCAGTGCCAGGTTCTGGCGGACGCGGCTGTCCGCATTCGGCTGCTGCGCGGCCGAGCGCATATAGGTTTCGGCGGTGCGCAGGTCACCTTCCAGCACATACGACATGCCAAGATTGGAGAGCACGGAAGGCTCGTTCGGCTTAAGGTCGAGCGCCTTGCGGTAAAGCTGGCGCGCATCGTCCTTCTGGCCGGTCTGGTCGAGGATGGCCGCTTCGGCCGACACCAGCTTCCAGTCGGGATATTCCGGTGTTTGAGCGCGGCGCACGGCGTCGAGCGCCGCCTCGAACTGGCCATTGGCGGCCAGCGCCTTGCCATAGGAGGCAAGCACGTCACGATCCTTGGGCAAAGCGATGGCGAGTTTGCGCATCACAGCCAGCGACTGGTCGGCGTCGCCATCCATCTGCAACGCCGCCGCATAGTTCGTCGCCATCCGCTTGTCGTTGGGGTTCTTCGCGTAGGATTGGCCAAGTGCACCGGTGGCATTGTGCAGTTCGCCGGCCGACATGCTTTCAAGCGGTTTGCCGCTGGTGCGTGCGATAGAGCCGGTGGAGAGCTTGTCGGTTCCGCAGCCGGCGACGCCGGCCGCCAGCGCCAGCACAAGGGCCGTGGTGATGAGCCGTTTTCCCCTGGCATTGATCCTGCGGTTGGTCGGCATGGCCACCTAAGCCTCCATTCGTGCGCGGCCATTGCGTGGCCGTCTTCCC
>NZ_RZTF01000079.1:19165-19839 GCF_004023175.1 Mesorhizobium sp. M7A.F.Ca.MR.362.00.0.0 | reverse complement strand
CCCTTCGGGCCACCCTCCCCTCAAGGGGGAGGAGGACGCCGATCATCTTTAGAACGCTTCCGCCGGCAGTGCCATCAATGTGTCGGCGCCGCTCGAAATGCGGGCGAGATGCGCCGACGTCTCCGGCATGATCCGCTCCATGAAGAAGCGCCCCGTCACGACCTTGTTGTCGTAAAAAGATTGCGCGCCATTGGCGTCCGTCTTGCCAAGTGCCACCTTGGCCATCTGCGCCCACATATAGCCCAGAGCGACCAAGCCGAAGAGATGCATGTAGTCGGTCGAGGCGGCACCGGCATTGTCGGGCTTGGCCATGCCGTTCTGCACCAGCCACATGGTCGCCGCCTGCAAATCGTTGAGACCCTTCTTCAGCGCCTTGGTGAATGGCGCCATCTTCTCGTCGGAGCGGTTCTCCTCGCAGAACTCACCGACTTCCTTGAAGAAGGCCTGCACGGCGCGGCCGCCATTCAGGCCGAGTTTGCGGCCGACGAGGTCGAGCGCCTGGATGCCGTTGGCGCCTTCATAGATCATGGCGATGCGGGCATCGCGCACGAACTGGCTCATGCCGTGCTCTTCGATATAGCCGTGACCGCCGAACACCTGCTGCGCCATGACAGCGTGGTCGAAGCCCTTGTCCGTGAGAACGCCCTTGACCACCGGCGTCATCAGGCCGGTGT
>NZ_RZTF01000079.1:10613-19155 GCF_004023175.1 Mesorhizobium sp. M7A.F.Ca.MR.362.00.0.0 | reverse complement strand
GGCCGGTGTAGTCGTCGGCGGCCTGGCGGTCCTTGTCGTCGCCGGAACGGTGGGCAATATCGGACTTGATCGCCGTCCACAGCGCCAGCGCGCGGCCGGCCTCGTTGAAGGCTTTCATGGTCATCAGGCTGCGGCGGATGTCGGGATGGACGATGATCGGGTCGGCCTTCTTGTCCGGCGCCTTCGGCCCCGACAATGAGCGGCCCTGCAAACGGTCCTTGGCGTAGGACACGGCGTTCTGGTAAGCGATCTCCGACAGCGAAAGCCCCTGCAGGCCCACACCAAGGCGCGCCTCGTTCATCATCGTGAACATCGCCTTCAGGCCGCCATTGGCCTCGCCGAGCAGCGTGCCCTCAGCCTCGTCATAGTTCATGACGCAGGTCGAATTGCCATGGATGCCCATCTTCTCCTCGATCGAGCCGCAGGAGACGGTGTTCCTGGTGCCCGGATTGCCCGATGCGTCGAGCTTGAGCTTCGGCACGATGAACAGAGAGATGCCCTTGACGCCTTCCGGCGCACCCTCGATGCGGGCCAGTACCAGATGGACGATGTTGTCCGACATGTCGTGTTCGCCGGCCGAGATGAAGATCTTCTGGCCTGAAATTTTATAGGTGCCATCGCCGTTCGGCACCGCCTTGGTCCGCAACAGGCCCAGATCCGTGCCGCAATGCGGCTCGGTCAGGTTCATGGTGCCGGTCCAGGCACCCTCGATCATCCTCGGCAACCATGTTGACTTCTGCTCGTCGGTGCCGTGGGTGATGATCGCGGCGATCGCGCCTTGCGTCAGGCCCGGATACATCATCAAGGACATATTGGCCGAGACCATATATTCGGCGACGGCGGTATGCACGGCATAGGGCAGGCCCTGGCCGCCGAACTCGACTGGTGCGGCCAACCCCATCCAGCCGCCTTCGCGATACTGGTCGAACGCCTCCTTGAAGCCTTTCGGCGTGGTCACCGAGCCATCGTCGTGACGCACACAGCCTTCCATGTCGCCGACACGGTTCAGCGGATGCATGACGTTTTCGGCGAGCTTGGCGCCTTCGGCCAGGATCGCCTCGAGCACATCGGGCGTGGCGTCGGCAAATCCGGGAAGGTTCGAATAACGCTGATAACCCAGAACCTCGTTGAGCACGAACAGCGTATCCTGGACCGGAGCCCTGTATGTCGGCATGCTTTTTCTCCACCCTGCAAACCCGGTCCGAATGCCCCGAAGACAAGCCAAGGGCGGATGCGGACCCATATTTAGGAGCGGGATAGCAAAAATTGACGTTTGCGTAAACGTCAATTTTTTCGATGCGACAAGATTCCCCGCCCACTGGAGCAATGAGCGTAGCGGCGCGACGTTGCGCAAGCCAGCGGCGAAAGGCCATGAGAGTGGGCCAGGACAACGAAAAGCCGCGTGGCAGGCCACGCGGCTCGACAGAACTCAGACAATCAGCAGACGACTTGGTCTGCCGCAAATCCGAACGGATTTGTTTTAGCTGGCGGCGCTCGCCTGTGGCGCCGAACGCTCGCTCAGCATCTGGCGCACCGCCGACATCGAGCCGCTCAGCTCGTTGATGGCGTCGTCGATCAGCGCCCTTTGCTTCTGCAGGCGGGCAAGCTGCTTTTCCGATTTGTCCAGCGCGAGCTTGAGCTGCTTGGTGTTTGAACCGGTCGGATCGTAGAGATCCATCATCTGCTTGACGTCACGCAGCGAGAACCCGACCTTGCGGCCGAGCAGGATCAGCTTTAGGCGGGCCTTGTCGCGGCGCGTGTAGAGACGGGTCGACCCGTCACGCTGCGGGTTGAGCAGGCCTTTGTCTTCGTAGAAACGCAGCGTGCGCAGCGTCACTCCATATTTCTTCGCCATCTCGCCGATGCGGACGAGGTCCTCGCCGGCTTCGGCAGATATATTGGTATTGGCCGCGGTCTCGCCGGCCGAGATAAGCTTCATGGTCACTGGCTTTCCCCGTCTGGTGGCGTCGCGGTCTCGGACCGTGCGTCGCCTGACTGGAAGCGGGGGCCTGCTTCCAGTCGTGGTTTCAACAAACAAATCGCAAACATGCGCTCAATGCGCCTTTTACGTTTACGTCAATTCTATACCGATTGCCGCATGATGACGCAAGGGCGTTCTGCGCGCCGCCCTTTATGCCGCACCGTCAGGCCGGCAGCCGGCATCCTTTCAATTTCTTAAATTTGGTTAACGCGTTGTTTACCACGTTGGGGGAAATGTGGGCGCGTCGGCTACCCGTGTTTATCCTGTATCGAATTTTTCACGGTTTTTCGGAGCGCGGGCGAGAGCCCGGGAAGCTCGTCTTCCGCCGCGGCATCGCCGCCGGTCGCCTTCGTTCCGATAGGGACCTGGGGGAACTGGCCGCGAGCCAGCCATTCTGAAAGACGGACGCACCGATGAACAGCAAGCGGTCCTATCTCGACACACTCAATGCCGGCAGGCAGCGCAGGCCGCAGACCACGCTCGAGCAGTTGAACCAGTCGCTGGAGACACTGGAGCAGCGGCTGGAGCGGACGCGCGAGGATCCGGTGGCACGTCCCGAACTCCGCCAACCCGATCCACGCCAATATGGCGCCGATGCGCGCTATCCCGCGGCCCGGCCCGCTGGCCAGCAGCGCTGGTACGAGGACCCGCAGCCCGCGTCGCGACCGAAAAGCCCGATTCAGGGAGCCGCCGCTTTCGAGCAGAACTACCAGGCCATTGCCCGCGACATTGATCGCGTGCGCGGCCAGGAGGACGGCGTTGCCATGGTCGGCAAGATCGCCGGCGAATTGCGCGGCATGCGCGAGGAATTGCGCCACCAGATGACCGCAGGCCTGCAGCGGGAATTCGAAGCGCTGCGCAAGGACATCGAGCGGGCTTTCCAGTCAGGGGCAAGGCCCGGTGCTTCGGCCAAGGGCAGTGCTGAACTCGGCCTTGAGTTCGAGCGGCTTTCGGGCGCCATCCAGACACTGGCCGAGAAGAGCGACGACAGAAGCGTCAACATGCTGCGGCTCGAACTCGAACAGGTCAAAGCCGCACTCGAAACGCTGGCACGCGAAGAGAGCGTGCAGAAGGTCGACCGCCGCTGGGACGATTTCGATCGCCGGTGGACGGCGTTCGAAGACCGCGTCGACGCCGACCAGCGCAAGCGCTCGGACGACCCGGGCCTGTCTGCTCTGACCGCCCGGCTGGAACAGATCAGCAATGCCGTCAACAATTTGCCGGAATCGTTGTCGCTGCGCTCGCTGGAGGAGAAGGTGCGCACGCTTGCCGGTGCTGTCGACCATTTCGCCAGCCAGCAGGACAATCGCGGCAGCGACACGCTTGGCATGATCGACGAGCGGCTGGACGAGATTTCCCGCGCCATCGTCGCATCCACGGTCGCCGCGCAAGCCAATTCATTCGACCACGAGGCTTTCGAGCGCATCGAGAGGCGGATCGACTCACTTGCCAGCCAGATCGAGGAAGTGGCGCAGGATCGTCCGGGCAACGCGGTCATGGACCGGTTGAGCACGCTGTCGGGCCGGGTTGACGAACTCGCCGGCCGCGCCAATCTGCCGGAGCAGGCGATGGAGCGCCTGGCCAAGCAGATTGCACTCATCGCTGACAAGATCGACCAGGCACCAGCCATGCCTGACGCCGACTACATCTTCCATGGGCTGGAGCAGCGCTTCGACGTGCTGTCGAGCATGATGGAACGCCGCCAGGGTGACGCCATCGAACAGGGCAACATGCTGTTCCGCGATCTCGAACGCAGGCTGGATGAGGTTGCCGACAGGCTGGACCAGCGCATGCCGCAGATCGACAGCGCCGGCATCATGGACGCCATCGATGCCCGCTTTACGGCGCTCGCCAAGCGTATGGAAACGCGTGTACCCGATCCCGCGGGCGAAGCCGCAATCCGCGGCCTGGAGAGCCGGCTCGAAGACATTTCAAGCCGGCTGGATGCGTCGGCCGCGCAGGTGGCCGGCATCGATCCGGCGCTGATCCGCAGCCTGGAAGCACAGGTTGCTGGCCTGTCCGCCCATCTTTCCAGGCCCAGCACCCCGCTGCCGGAATTCGAGGACATCAGCCCGCGTCTCAACGAAATTGAAAAGTCGCTCGCAGGAACCCGCGATTCCATCCTTGGCGCAGCGCGCGAAGCCGCCGAGAACGCGGTGCAATCACTTGCCGGTTCGAGCGCCAATACGACCGCTGTTTCCGGCCTCGCCCAGGATTTGAAGACGCTTGAAACCCTGACGCGGCGCTCCGACGAGCGCAATTCGAGAACGTTCGAGGCCATCCACGACACGTTGCTCAAGATCGTCGACCGGCTGGGCTCGCTCGAACCCGGCGAGCCGGTCGAGGCGATGAGCGAATTGCTGGACGCGGCACCGGTCGAGCCGAGCAACTGGCGCGGCGCGCGGCGACCCAAGATGGCCGTGGACGCGCCATCGATGGATATCGATCAGCCCCTGCCATTGACTGGGGACTTGGCCGATCTCGATGGCCGTGCCGCCGCCATCCTGCGCAACGAGCCGGGTGCTCGTAGCGATCTGGGCGGCCTGGGTATGGGAACGCGCACGCCGGCCGAAGCCGCAGCGGCTGCGGCCATGGCTGCTCTCGGCTCCGACACAATTGTCGAGAAGAACGAACAGGCGGGCGGCCGCAGGTCGATGTTCGGCGGACTGGCCCGCGCCTTCAAGGGCAAGAAGGAGGCGGACATCCCGCCACTGGCCGGCTCGGCGCCGAGTGCCCCGATCCCGAGCGTCGATCTCGACGAACCGCTCGATCCGAAAATGGCCAACCGGCCGCTGGAGCCCGGTTCCGGCGCACCTGACCTCAACGCCATCATGAAGCGCGTGCGCGACGAGCGCGGCCAGCCGGCCAAGCCCAGCGACACCGACGCCGCGAAGTCGGATTTCATCGCCGCTGCCCGGCGCGCGGCCCAGGCCGCGGCCGCCGAGGCCGATGCGCTGAAGCGCCAGTCGACGGTGACCGGACCGGTGAAGGCACTGCGGATCGGCGACCTGCTCAAGGCACGGCGCAAGCCGATCCTGATGGGGACAACCGCGATCCTGCTGGCGCTGGGCGCCCTGCAACTGGGCAAGGCCTTCTTCGCCGATCCCGCCCAGGTGGCGAGCAACGATGTCGCGCCGATCGTCGCCTCGCAGCCGGTGCAGACCGCCTCGCTCGATGCCGCCGGCCAACCTAAGATGGACGCGCAGCCCGCGGCAGTGGAAAGTGCGCCTGACCACACCGTCAGGCAGGCCGAGCCGTCCGCACCGGCAACCAAGGACGACATGGCCGCGCAAAGCATGATTGCCACGCCGCCAGGCGCTGAGCCGCCGATGGATGCCGCGCCGGCCGCAGAGCCGGTTCCCGCGCCCGTCGCCTCGGTTACATCGGCTGATGCGAACCAAGCGGTGTCCGGGGAGACAGCCTCGGCTGCGCCGGCCTCGACCGTTCCGGTCGCCGCGGAAGCCGCCGACACCGACGCTCAGCCTATGGCGACTGAGCCGACCGCCGCTAAGGACACCACGGGCGCGGTTCCGCCAGCGGACGCTTCGCCGGCGACGACGGCAAAGTTCGACATTCCCGCTGACGCCGGCCCTGCCGCCTTGCGTGATGCCGCCGCCAGCGGCGACGCCAAGGCGCTGTTCGAAATCGGCTCGCGCTATGCCGAGTCACGCGGCGTCAAGGAAGACATGGCGGCAGCCGCCAAATGGTACGAGGAATCGGCGGAACTCGGCTTCGCGCCGGCCGAATACCGCATCGGAAACTTCTACGAAAAGGGCATCGGCGTCGCGCGCGACATCAAGAAGGCGAAGACCTGGTACCAGCTTTCCGCAGCACAGGGCAACGCCAGCGGCATGCACAATCTGGCCGTCCTGTTCGCCATGGCGGCAGACGGCGTGACCGACAATGAATCGGCCGCGCACTGGTTCCAGGCAGCGGCCGATGTCGGCGTCAAGGACAGCCAGTTCAATCTCGGCATCCTCGCCGCCAAGGGCGTCGGCATGAAGCAGAACCTCGAGGAATCCTACAAATGGTTCGCGCTCGTCGCCAAGACCGGCGACAAGGATGCCGCTGCCAAGCGTGACGAGATCGCCAATGCGCTGCGGCCCGAGCAGCTCGAACGCGCCCGCGCCGCGACTGAGCTGTGGAAGGCCAAGCCGCTGGATGCAGCGGCCAATTCGGCCGACATTCCCGAGTCCTGGCAGGACGGCGCGCCGCAGACGACAGCCAGCATCGACATGAAGAAGGCCGTCCAGAACATCCAGCGTATTCTCAACAAGAACGGCTACGACGCCGGCGGCGCCGACGGCAAGATGGGCCAGAAGACGAAGACCGCGATCATGGCTTTCCAGACCGACAACAAGATGCCGGCGACCGGCGAAGTCGATGAAAAACTGGTCAAGGCACTGCTGGCGCGCAAATAACGGCAGAGGCGTCGTTTCCACGACGCCCTTGCCACACATTCGCCTGTTAACTGATTGAGATGTTTTTTGTTTCGGTGGCGTAGCGCGGTTTGACTTCGCAGCACCTCCGGCGCAAGAACGAATTGGCTTGTCGGGCCAAGATGCCCGCAACGGTTGCATTCGCCGACAGGCAGAACTGATCGAGACTGACGGGTGGGCATCTATCTCCCGATCGCGGAAATTTCCGTCAATATCTTCGTCCTGCTGGCCATGGGCGCGGCGGTGGGTTTCCTGTCGGGCATGTTCGGCGTCGGCGGTGGCTTCCTCATCACGCCGCTGCTGATCTTCTACAACATACCCCCGGCGATCGCGGTCGCCACGGGCGCCAACCAGGTCATCGCCTCCTCCGTCTCCGGCGTCCTTTCGCACATGAAGCGAGGGACGCTCGACTTCAAGCTCGGCGGGGTGTTGCTGGCCGGCGGCATTGTCGGTTCCACCGGCGGCATCTTCGTCTTCGCCTTCCTGCGCCGCCTCGGCCAGCTCGACCTGTTCATCTCGCTGCTCTACGTCGTGCTGCTCGGCACCGTCGGCGGGCTGATGCTGGTCGAAAGCGTCAATGCGCTGCGCGCCACGCGCAGCGGTGCGGCGCCGGTGCTGAAGAAATCCGGTCAGCACAACTGGATCCACCGCTTGCCGCTGAAGATGCGCTTCAGGGCCTCAAAACTGTTCGTCAGCGTCATCCCCGTCCTTGGACTTGGCGCCGGCATCGGCTTCCTGTCGTCGATCATGGGCGTCGGCGGCGGCTTCATCATGGTGCCGGCACTGATCTATCTGCTGAAAGTGCCGACCAACGTCGTCATCGGCACCTCGCTGTTCCAGATCATCTTCACCTCCGCCTATACGACGCTGGTCCACGCCACCACCAACCAGACGGTCGACGTCGTGCTGGCCTTCCTGCTGATGGCGGGCGGCGTCGCCGGTGCGCAGTACGGCGCCAAGGCAGGCCAGCGGCTGCGCGGCGAGCAACTCAGGGCCTTGCTCGCGCTGCTGGTGCTGGCGGTGGCGATACGATTGGCGATCGATCTTTTCGTCACCCCGCCCAACCTCTATTCGCTGTCTGCCGCGGGCCTCAACTGATGAGAGCTCGCAACACATTCGCAACCGCCATTGTCCTGTCGCTGATTGCGGCCGCCGCGCCGGCGAAGGCGCAGGTCCCGCTGACCGAAGGCATCCAGATCGGTCTCTCCACCGATAATGTCTCGATCACCGCCGGCTTTTCCGGGGCCGACCTGACCATTTTCGGTTCGCTGGAAAACCCGGATCCACTTGTCGCGCGCCAAGGCCGTTACGACGTCATCGTCGTGCTCGAAGGTCCGCCCAAACCGGTGGTGGTGCGCCGCAAGGACCGGGTGCTAGGCGTCTGGGTCAATCTGGATTCCGAGACCTTCGAGAACGTGCCGGTCTCCTATTCGGTGGCGACGACGCGACCGCTGCAGGACATCACTGAACCCAACAGCTACAAGCAGCTGTCGCTCGGCGCCTCCAACCTCTACATGCAGCCCGCCGATGCCGGCGACAGCCCGGCGACGATCGAGGAATTCACGGCCGCACTGCGGGAGCGCAAGTCGGCGACCGGCCTCTACAGCGAGAATGTCGGCGGCGTGCAATTCCTGTCGCAGAACCTGTTCCGCGCCACAGTGAGGCTGGCGCCAAATGTGCCAGTTGGAACCCATAAAGCCCGCGCGTTCCTGTTCAAGAGCGGCCTGTTCATCAAGGAAAGCTCGGCCCAGCTCGAAATCCGCAAATCCGGTTTCGAACAGTCGATCTTCCGTGTCGCCCACAATTATTCCTTCCTCTACGGCGTCTTCGCGATATCGCTGGCCATGCTGACAGGCTGGCTCGGAAGGCTGATCTTCCGGCGGGATTAATGCATGTCGCCCAAAAGTGGCCCCGGTTTTGGGAGAAAGACATGCATCGAATCAAGAGCTGAAGTGCGTCGCGTGAATCCGCTCAAACGCGACGCACTTCAGAACTTTCCCCGAAAAGTGGTTTCCCTTTGCCGGGGCATGCGGTAGACCGCGCTCCCCAGCCAAATGGCAGACACAAACAATTCGGTTCGGCAGCGCAGCCCGTCCCCGGGCAGCGCGCGATTTCTCGGCGC
>NZ_RZTF01000079.1:3989-10603 GCF_004023175.1 Mesorhizobium sp. M7A.F.Ca.MR.362.00.0.0 | reverse complement strand
TCTCGGCGCCTGTCGGCTCGCCGACGACAAATACAGGAACTTGTCATGCGACCAGCCTTCGGCGGCATCGACTTCGGCACTTCGAACTCCACTGTTGGCGTGGTCCGCAACGGGCAGCCGCGCCTCGTCGCCCTGGAGGACGGCCAGGTGACACTGCCCAGTGCCGTGTTCTTCAACTTCGAGGACAACCGCACCTGCTTTGGCCGTCACGCCATCGCCAACTACACCGACAGCATCGAAGGCCGGCTGATGCGTTCGCTGAAGAGCGTGCTCGGCAGTTCGCTGGCCCATGAAAAGACCCGCATCAAATCGCGGTCGATCGGCTTCATGGACATCGTCGGCATGTTCCTCGGACATCTCAAGATGAGGCTGGAAGCAGATGCCGGCGATACGGTCGAGACCGTCGTTCTTGGCCGGCCGGTGCAATTCGTCGACGACGATGCCGAGGCCGACGCGAAGGCGCAAAGCGAACTCGAGAACGCCGCCCGTGGCCAGGGCTTCAAGCACATCGCTTTCCAGTTCGAGCCGATCGCGGCGGCGCTCGACTACGAACAAAAGGTGACATGCGAGGAACTGGCGCTGATCATCGATATGGGCGGCGGCACGTCGGACTTCTCGATCGTGCGCGTCTCGCCGCAGCGCTCCCGTTCGCTCGACCGCAAGGACGACATCCTGGCCAGCCGGGGCGTCCATATCGGCGGTACGGATTTCGACCGGCTGCTGAGCATCGCCCATGTGATGCCGCAACTCGGCTATTTGACGCCGACCAAGGACGGCAAGCGCAATCTGCCGGCAAGCTACTTCATCGACCTCGCGACATGGCAGCGCATCAACCTGGTCTACACCGCCAAAGCGATGACGCATCTGCGCCAGATCCGCTACGAGGCCGAGCGCGCCGACCTGGTCGACCGTTTCATCCACATCGTCGAACACCGCTTTGGACACGCGCTGGCCGCACTTGTCGAAAAAGCCAAGATAGAGCTGACCGACAGGTCATCCGCAGAGGTCGTGGTGAAGCTGCCGGGTGCGGAGTTCGCCGCCGAAATCGCGCGCAACGGGCTGGATGCCACGATCGCCAGGGACATCGAGCGGGTCACAGCGACGGTGGCGCAGACCATCCGGGACGCTGAGGTGAAGCCATCCGACATCACCGCGGTATTCCTGACCGGCGGATCGACCGCGATCCCGCTGGCAAGGCGAGAAATCCTGTCGCTGGTGCCGCAGGCATCCGTCATCGAAGGCGACATGTTCGGCTCGGTCGGACTTGGCCTGGCGCTGGATGCGCAGCGAAAGTTCGGTTGACCGGGTCCATTGATATTCAGGTGATGCCGGCCTGCAAATGGCTGATACCTGCGCTTCCGGTGCTCACGTACTTTAAGTACGCTCCGCTCCGGTTCTCGGCATCAGCCATTTTCGACTCGGCCTGACCTGAATCTCAGCGAACCCTCACCGTTGATCCGACGTACCCAGATGCGCCTTGAGCGCCATCTGGGCCAGGCTTGCCTGGCGATCGCGATGGGTGATCATGGCGAAGTCGCGTTTCGGCAGTTGGAGCGGCACCGACCTCAGACTGCCTTCGGCCACGGCGCGTGCCACGACAAGTTCGGAAATGATGGTGGCGCCGGCCCCCGCCTCGACGGCCTGGCGAATAGCTTCATTGCTCGGCAGCACCAGGAATATCTGGAGGTCGGCGAGCGAAATCCCTTCGTGGCGCGCCAGATCCTCCAGCACCTCGCGCGTGCCGGAACCGCCCTCACGGATGATCCAGCGCAGGCCCTTGATGTCAGGGCGGCCGGGCGCGACTTCGGGGATCTCCGGATGCGCGCTGGCAACCACCAGGATCAGCCTGTCGACGTCGACCTTGGTGCGGCGCAATATGTCGGACTCGGTGCGCCCCTCCACCAGGCCGAGATCCGCCGCGCCATCGAGGACATTGGCCTCGACCTGCCTGGTGTTGCCGATGGAGACGCTCAGCCTGACGGCCGGATAGGCTTCGTGGAAGGAAGCCAGCCGGCGCGGCAGCCAGTAGCTGGCGATAGTCTGGCTGGCGGCGATCGAGAGGCTGCCGGTGACGGTCTGCGAGACATGCTCCAGCACATTGCGCGCGGCGGCGGCCCGCTCGAGCACGGCCTTGGCCTCGGGCAGGAACCGGTGGCCGGTCTGGGCAAGCTCGATGTTGCGGCCGACGCGGTTGAACAGATGGACGCCGTGCTGTTCTTCAAGCGCCCGGATGGCGGCCGATGCGGCCGACTGCGAAATGCCCAGCAATTCCGCCGCCTTGGTCATATGGCCGCGCTCGGCGACGGCGACGAAAATGCGCAACTGGTCCAGGGTCATGTCTGTATTAAGAACCAATATCGATCGAATTTACAAGAACAACTGATTAGACGGATCGATAGCTTTATTCTAAGTTTCCTCGTGAAGTTAGAAAAAATTCGCCGAGAGATCGCAGAGAGCAGAATGATCGGGCGGTTCAGATCCCTGCTTGCGCATTGGACCCGCGGCATAAGACGGCGGCTGGCCGGCGATCGCTACCACCCGGAAGAGCATTACATGCGCGGCCCCGGACCGAAGACGCGGGCCAAATCCATGGGCCGTACAGGCGCCACCGGATCATGATGCAGGGACCGCCGCGCGGCGCGAATTCGGCACCATCGCAACGCCCGCTTGCCGACACGCGGGCGCCTGACGAAGGCGACGGCGTCGACACCTCGCCTGATGTTTCCGACAGCATCGCCAAGACGACCTGCTACATGTGCGCCTGCCGCTGCGGCATCGATGTGCACATCAAGGATGGCAAGGTCCGCTACATCAACGGCAACAAGGACCATCCGGTCAATCGCGGCGTGATCTGCGGCAAGGGCAGCTCCGGCATCATGCAGCACTACAGTCCGGCAAGGCTGAAGAAGCCATTGCTGCGCACCGGCCCGCGCGGCTCCGGCGAGTTCCGCGAGATCGAGTGGGAAGAGGCGTTTTCGATCGCGACGGAACGGCTCTCGGCCATCCGCCGGACCGACCCCAGGAAGCTGGCCTTCTTCACCGGCCGCGATCAATCCCAATCCTTGACCGGCTGGTGGGCGAGCCAGTTCGGCACGCCGAACTTTGCCGCCCATGGCGGCTTCTGTTCGGTCAACATGGCGGCCGGTGGTCTCTATACGATCGGCGGTTCGTTCTGGGAGTTCGGTGAGCCCGACTGGGACAACACCCGGTATTTCATGCTGTTCGGCGTCGCCGAGGATCACGATTCCAACCCGATCAAGATCGGCCTCGGCAAACTCAAGGCGCGCGGCGCCAAGGTCGTCTCGATCAACCCGTGCCGCACCGGCTACAATGCCATTGCAGACGACTGGATCGGCATTCGGCCCGGCACCGATGGGCTGTTCGTGTTCGCCCTCATCCACGAATTGCTCAAGGCGGGCCGCGTCGATCTCGATTACCTGCTGCGCTACACCAATGCCCATGTTCTCGTCGTGCAGGAGCCGGGTGCCGCCGATGACGGGCTGTTCGTGCGCGACGCCGACGGAAATCCGTTGGCGTGGGACAGGGTTGCGAAGACGCCTGTCGGCGCCACCGATGCCAGTGCGAAGCCGGCACTGACGGGCAGCTTCACGGTCGGCGGGCGCCACTGCGTCCCGGTGTTCCAGCTCATCGCCGACCGCTACCTCGATGAGAGCTATGCGCCGGACGCGGTCGCCGAGCGCTGCGGCATTGCCGCCGATACGATCCGCAGGATCGCCGCCGAACTTGCGCATGTCGCCTTCGAACAGACGATCGAATTGCCGATCGCCTGGACCGACTGGGCCGGACGCCGGCACGAGACCATCAATGGGCGGCCTGTCTCGATGCACGCCATGCGCGGCATCTCGGCCCATTCGAACGGCTTCCACACCTGCCGCGCCATCCATCTCCTCCAGGTGTTGCTGGGCACGGTGGATGTCCCTGGCGGCTTCCGTTTCAAGCCGCCCTACCCCCGCTCCGCTCCGCCCGGTCCCAAGCCGGCCGGCAAAACCGTCAAGCCGATGACGCCGCTTGACGGCATGCCACTCGGTTTCGTCTGCGGGCCGGACGATCTTTTGGTCGATGAGGCCGGCACGCCGCATCGCATCGACAAGGCCTATTCCTGGGACGCACCGCTGGCCGCGCATGGCCTGATGCACACCGTCATCCGCAATGCCTGGGACGGCGACCCGTACCCGATCGATACACTGATGATGTATATGTCGAACATGGCGTGGAATTCCTCGATGAACACCGTCGAGACCATTGCCATGCTGACCGACCATGACGATGCGGGCAACTACAAGATCCCCTTCATCATCTATTCCGATGCCTATTATTCCGAGACCGTGCCGTTCGCCGACCTCGTGCTGCCCGACACCACCTATCTTGAGCGCCATGACTGCATCAGCCTGCTCGACCGGCCGATCAGCCATGCCGACGGGCCGGGCGACGCCATCCGCCATCCCGTCGTCGAACCTGACCGCGACGTCCGGCCGTTCCAATCGGTGCTGATCGAACTCGGCGCGCGGCTCGGCCTGCCCGGTTTCGTCAACGACGATGGCTCGGCCAAGTATGCCGACTACGCCGACTACATCGTCAACCATGAGCGCACATCAGGCATCGGCCCGCTCGCCGGATGGCGCGGCAAGGACGGGACGTCGACTGGCAGGGGCGAGGCCAACCCGGACCAGATGCAGCGCTACATCGACAATGGCGGCTTCTGGCACCACGATTTCGCCGACGACCAGCGCTATTACAAGATGGCCAACCGCTCCTATCTCGATTTCGCGGAGCAGATGGGCTTCATCCCCAAGGCGGAACCGATCGTCTTCCAGCTCTATTCCGAGCCGCTGCAGCGTTTTCGCCTGGCCGCACGTGGGCACGGTCACGTCTTGCCGCCAGAGGCCGATCGCCAACGCATCGAGACCTACATGGACCCGCTTCCGTTCTGGTACATGCCCTTCGAGGAAGCGGTCGTCGACCTCGAAAAATTTCCCCTGCATGCGCTGACGCAGCGGCCGATGCACATGTACCATTCCTGGGGATCGCAGAATGCGTGGCTGCGGCAGATCACCAGCCAGAACCGGCTGTTCGTGCATCACCGTACGGCAGCTGGCCTCGGCCTTGTCGACGACGACTGGGTGTGGATCGAAAGCATCAACGGCAGGGTGAAGGGGCAGATCAAGCTGATCGACGGGGTCAACGAAAGCACGGTCTGGACCTGGAACGCCATCGGCAAAAGGCGCGGCAGCTGGGGGCTGAAGGACGACGCGGCCGAGAGCAACCGCGGCTTCCTGCTCAACCATATCATCGGCGACCAGACCTCGGCTGACGCTCAGGGCAAACGCTATTCGAACTCCGATCCTGTGACCGGCCAGGCGGCATGGTTCGATTTACGCGTGCGCATCGTCAAATGCGCCGCCGAAGAAGCCGGCTTCACCGAGCCGCAATTCGAACGTTTCCAGCAGCCACCGCATTTCGAACCCTCGCCCGACAGGCTGACTTTCGGCGCCGAATTCCGCCGGGCAAGAGAGACGACTGAATGACCTGTCTGCCAAGCCAAAGCGACAAGAAACTCGGCCTCGTCATCGACCTCGATACGTGCGTCGGCTGCCAGGCCTGTGTCACCGCCTGCAAGGAATGGAACACCGGCGGCCACATGGCGCCGCTGACCGACATCGACCCCTATGGCGGCCATGTCGACGGCGTCTGGTTCAACCGCGTGCACGCTTACGAGCACACCACCGAGATGGGCGGACGGACGGTGAACTTCCCGCGCTCCTGCCTGCATTGCGAGACGCCGGCCTGCGTCACCGTCTGCCCGACCGGCGCCTCCTACAAGCGGGCCTCGGACGGCATCGTGCTGATCGACGAGGACAAGTGCATCGGCTGCAAATTGTGCAGCTGGGCCTGTCCCTATGGCGCACGCGAATTCGACACCGATGTCGGCGTGATGAAGAAGTGCACGCTGTGCGTCGACCGCATCTACAATGACAATCTGGCCGAAGAGGACCGCGTACCGGCCTGCGTCGCCGCTTGCCCGACCAGCGCCCGGCATTTCGGCGATCTCGGCGATCCCCTGTCGGCTGTGTCGCAACTGGTGGCGGAGCGCGGCGGTGTCGACCTGATGCCTGAGCTCGGCTATCGCCCGACCAACAAATATTTGCCGCCGCGCGCCCACACCGCGCGCGCCGCATCGGTGGCCGCGCCGGCATTGGAACCGGTGCGGGCCGAAGGCGGTTTCCTCGGCTGGGTCGACCGCATGCTTTCGAACTGACCCATGCATCCAGCCTTCTCCGTCGTCTTCTTCACCACCGCCACCGGCGCGGGCTACGGCCTGCTCGCGCTGCTGGGCGTGCTTGGAGGCTTCCAGATCATCCCACCCGATTTCTGGCTGGGCTTCATCGGCATGGGGCTGGCGCTCGGCCTGATCGTGGCCGGCCTGTTGTCCTCGACGGGTCATCTCGGCCGCCCCGAACGCGCCTGGCGGGCGTTCTCGCAATGGCGCAGTTCATGGCTGTCGCGCGAAGGCGTCGCCTCGGTCATCACCTTCATCCCGGCGGGACTGTTCGGCATCGGTTGGATATTCTTCGGCAAGACCGATGGCTGGGTCG
>NZ_RZTF01000079.1:0-3979 GCF_004023175.1 Mesorhizobium sp. M7A.F.Ca.MR.362.00.0.0 | reverse complement strand
GGGTCGGCATCGCCGGATCTCTGGCCACCATCGGCGCAATCATCACCGTCTGCACCACCGGCATGATTTATGCGTCGCTGAAGCCGATCGCCCAGTGGCACAGCCGCTTCACCCTGCCCGGCTACCTCATCTTTTCGGCGATGACCGGCAGCGTGCTGCTGAACGCGCTGCTGCAGGGCTTTGCGCTTGGTTCGAAGGTGCAGTTGGCGGCTTGCCTGCTGCTGACCTTGTTCGGCTGGGGCTGGAAAGTGGCGACCTGGCGCTACAACGACCGATTGGAGATCGCGACCACCGCCAACACCGCAACCGGGTTGGCCGGCGGTACAGTGCGGTCGCTGGAATGGCCGCATACCGAGGAAAATTATCTGCTCAAGGAAATGGGTTTCCGCATCGCGCGCAAGCACAGCGCGCGGCTGCGCCAGATCACCCAGCTTCTGGCCTTCGTGTTGCCCTTGGGGCTGCTTGCCATTGTGTCCGCCCTGCCATGGCCGCTGGCAGCGTTGCTGTCGGTACTTGCTGCTGCAATCCAGTTCGCCGGCATGCTGGTCGAACGTTGGCTGTTCTTCGCCGAGGCGAAGCACACGGTTACGCTCTACTATGGCAGGTAAGGCTGTTTAGCCCGGCCGCAGCATCGAGCCGGAAATGGCAAAGATGCGTTGGGCGCCCAGCATATAAGCCATCAGCGTGTCCAGCCGGAACAGCCCGGCATACGCGCGGTCGAGAACGTTGAGCGAACCGGTATAGGCGCCGAAGGCCGGCATGATCATGCGGCCGCCGTCGCCGGCAAAGCAGCGCCGCCTCACCGAGCGTCCCTGCTGGACTATGCGGGCGCAGGGATGCAGATGGCCCGCTATTTCTCCTTCGACGCGCTGCTTCGACGGCTCATGCCGGAACAGCAGCGAGCCTATAGCAAGTTCACGCACCGTTTCGCCGGGCAGATCGGCTGGCGCTTCCGGGTCATGGTTGCCGGCGACCCAGAACCAGTCTCGGCCTGCCATCAGCGTTTCCAGCCGTTCGCGGAAGCTTGCATGCATACGCTGGGCGCCACCGCCATCGTGAAAGCTGTCGCCCAGGCTGATGACGATCGACGGCTGGTAGTCTGATATCACGGCCTGAAGCCGCAGCAAGGTCGCGCCGGTGTCGTAGGGCGGAATCAGCGAGCCGCGGCGTGCCAGCGACGAGCCCTTTTCCAGATGCAGGTCGGACACGGCCAGAAGCCGCAGATCCGGAAAATAGAGCACGCCGCGGGGGTCGCAGACGGCGCGCTCGCCTGATATGCCGACAAGGTCGGCCTCGGCGATCAGCGATGTGCGCGCCAGCGAAAAATTCATTCCTCAGCCATTCCCGGCCCCATGGCCTCCTCGACCAATGTCGCCGCGTCCATCAAAAGCGTTTCATCGGCTTCGCCGTTGACCGGCATCTTGCCGATCTCGAGCATGATCGGCACGGCGAGCGGCGATATCTGTTCGAGTGCCTTATGCACGATTCGACCCTGGATGCGCGAGAGCATGTCGGCAAGTCTGCTGACATCGAGCAGGCCGGTGGCTGCGTCGGCGCGTGTCGCCTGAAGCAGGATGTGGTCCGGTTCATGGCTGCGCAGCACGTCATAGATCAGGTCGGTCGAGACTGTGACCTGGCGACCACTCTTTTCCTGGCCCGGATGGCGTTTCTCGATCAACCCCGAAATCAGCGCGCAATTGCGGAAGGTGCGTTTGAGAAGCCAGCTGTCGGCCAGCCAGGCTTCGAGGTCATCGCCCAGCATATCCTGGTCGAAAAGAGCGCCAAGCGAAGGCTTCTTGGCTTTGAACATCGCGCCCATGTCGCCCAATGACCATATCGCCAGCGCATAGTCGGTGGCGACAAAGCCGAGCGGCCTGGCTCCTGCCCTGTCGAGACGGCGGGTGAGCAGCATGCCGAGCGTCTGGTGCGCCAGCCTGCCCTCGAACGGATAAGCCACCAGATAATGGCGGTTGCCTCGTGGAAAGGTCTCGATCAGCAGGTCATCGCGTTTGGGCAGCACCGATTTGTCGGCTTGGAATCGCAGCCAGTCGGCGACCTGCTCGGGCAGCTTCTTCCATCGCTGCGGGTCGTCCAGCATGATGCGGACCTGTTCGGCGAGATAGGTCGAAAGCGGGAACTTGCCGCCGCCATAGTAAGGCACCTTGGCATCGCTGCCGGGCGCGTTCGAGACGAAGCATTCATTCTCGCGGATGCCTTCGAAGCGCAGCACCTTGCCGGCGAACATGAAGGTGTCGCCATGCGTTAGCGTTTCGAGGAAGGCCTCCTCGATCTTGCCGAGAACCCTGCCGCCGCGCGACGCCGCGCCCTTGCTGCCCGCTTGCACATAGCGCACGTTAAGCGCCGGCACCTCGATGATGGTGCCGACATTCAGCCGGTATTGCTGGGCGATACGAGGATTGGACACCCGCCAGAACCCATCCTTGTTCAGGCGTATGCGGGCATAGCGCTCGTAATTCTTGAGCGCATAGCCGCCGGTGGCGACGAAATCGATGACGCGGTCGAATGTCGTCCGGTCGAGGCTGACATAGGGCGCAGCCGTTCGCACTTCCTCGAACAGGTCATCGGCACGGAATGGCGCGCCGCAGGCGCAGCCGAGCACATGCTGGGCCAGCACATCGAGCCCGCCATCGATCAAGGGAGGCGTGTCCTGCGCGCCGAGATAGTTGGCGTCGAGGGCGGCCCGGCATTCCAGCACCTCGAAGCGATTGGCCGGGATGAGGATCGCCTTGGATGGCTCGTCCATGCGGTGGTTGGCGCGGCCGATGCGCTGCGCCAGCCGGCTCGCCCCCTTTGGCGCCCCGACATGCACGACCAGATCGACATCGCCCCAGTCGATGCCGAGGTCGAGCGTCGAGGTGGCGACGATGGCACGCAACGCGTTTTCCCCCATCGCCTTTTCGACGCGCCGGCGCTGGGCGACGTCGAGCGAGCCGTGATGCAGCGCGATCGGCAACGTATCCTCGTTGACCCGCCACAATTCCTGGAACAGCAGCTCCGCCTGGCTGCGCGTGTTGACGAACAGCAGGGTCGTCTTGTGGCGCTTGATCTCGCGATAGATTTCCGGCGTGGCGTAGCGCGCCGAATGCCCGGCCCAAGGCACGCGCTCTTCGGAATCGAGGATGGAAATCTCCGGTTTCGCTCCCCCGGTGACGACGATCAGTTCGGCCATGTCACTGCCGGTCGAACCCTTGGGCGGATTCTGGCTGACCAGCCAGCGCCGCAACTCGTCCGGTTCGGCCACCGTCGCTGACAGGCCGATCGTCTGCAGGCCGGGGACAAAGCTGCGCAGCCGCGCCAGGCCGAGCGCCAGCAGATGCCCGCGTTTCGACGTCACCAGCGAGTGCAACTCGTCGAGCACGACGTAGCGCAGATCCTCGAAGAAGCGTCTTGCATCGCCTGCCGCAATCAGCAGCGCCAATTGCTCGGGCGTGGTCAGCAGGATGTCGGGCGGCACCAGCTTCTGGCGCTGGCGCTTGTGGGCAGGAGTGTCGCCGGTGCGCGTCTCGATGGTGACGGGCAGGCCGATTTCCTCCACCGGCCTGCCGAGATTGCGCTCGATATCGACGGCCAGCGCCTTCAGCGGCGAGATGTAGAGCGTGTGGATACCGCGACGCGCCTGGCCCGGCTTTCTCTTGGGCCGGTTGGCCAGTTCGGTCAGCGAAGGCAGGAATCCGGCCAGCGTCTTGCCGGCACCGGTCGGCGCAATCAGCAGGACCGACTGACCGGCCTGAGCTTTAGAAAGAAGTTCAATCTGATGGGCGCGCGGCGACCAGCCTTTCTCGCCAAACCATCTGAGGAATGGTTCGGGCAGGGCCACGGCGGCATTCTGTTCGGCAAGGCGCGGCTGCTCTGTCACCCGCCAGAGGTAGCGCGACGGCACACGAACGCCAAGGAAAATCGGAACAAAAGGTGATCGAGACACCCTCTTCCCTTCTCCCCTTGTGGGAGAAGGTGGATC
>NZ_RZTF01000800.1:0-1017 GCF_004023175.1 Mesorhizobium sp. M7A.F.Ca.MR.362.00.0.0 | reverse complement strand
CCTTAGACCTGGCATAATTGGGCCGCCGCTCGATGCCGCCGAGTTCGACGGCGCCACCGACACGCAGGCCCGTTGCGAGCGGCGTGACGACGAAGCCATGGCCGGAGAAGATCAGCATCCGCTTCACGTCGAAGGCACTCGTCGGCAACGTGGTGTTGTAGCCGCGCTCGGTCTCCAGCGGAATGCGATCGCCGAGTTGCTTCGCCAGCAGATGAGACCATGCGCCTGCTGCGACGACGAGGTGTCGCGCCTGTCTGGTCGTGCCGTCTGCCAATGTCAGCGTCGCACCATCCTGATCCGCCGCGACTTGGCCGATCCGAGCCATCTCAAAGCGGGCACCCTTGCTTTGTGCGTAGGCCCACACCGCCTTGCCCAGCAGTTTCGGGTCGGCGACCGTCTTCCATCCCGGCACGAACGTGCCTTTGATGAAGCGCGGCGACAGCCCCGGCTGCAAGGCGGCCAGTTCCTCGCCCTCGACATGGCGGAAACCGATGCCGAAACGCTCACGCGCCGCCCAGCCGCGCAGCCCGGCCTGGAACTCGGCTTCGCTTTCATAGAGCTCGAGCGAGCCATCCTCGCGCAACATCGACCGCGTGCCGGAGCGATCGAGCAGGCCCATCCACTCCGCCTCGGCGAGCTTCATCATGCCCGCCTGAGCAGCAAGGCTCGCCTCGTATTTTCCCGGCGCACCGGCGCGCCAGAAGCGGATCAACCAGGGCAGAAGCTTCGGCAGATAGGCGGGCGGAATGCTGAGCGGGCCAAGCGGATCGGCCAGCCATTTCGGCAGCTGCCGCATCATGCCCTTGTGGGCCAGCGGCAGCACATCGGAAAAGGCAAAGGCGGCGGCGTTGCCGGAGCTCGTCTCCTCGCAAATGCCGGTGCGGTCGAAGACGGTGACCCTGCGTCCGGCCTCGGCGAGAGAAGCGGCTGCACAGATGCCGATGATGCCGCCACCGATGATGGCGATGTCCAAGCCTTCTCCCCGTTCACGGGGAGAAGGTGCCCGAAGGGCGGATG
>NZ_RZTF01000799.1:585-1025 GCF_004023175.1 Mesorhizobium sp. M7A.F.Ca.MR.362.00.0.0 | reverse complement strand
GGCACGGCTTGTCGCCGAAGCGTTCTCGCCAGGAGGCAATGTCTCGGTGGTTGCGCGTTCCGAGGGCTGGACCCCTCGCAGCTCTATGCGTGGCGCCGCAAGGCGCTTTCGTCGGGCATGGTTGCGCCACTGACGGAGGGAGCGAGCAAGCCGGCGGGCGTTGTCACGTTGTTTGCAATGTGGGCGCGTGAGGCCGACACCTCGCTTTTCAGGCAGGCCGTGCGCTTACGGCTTCCCACGCGGCCATTGCCTGGCGTCGATGGGCTCGAATTTGTGCGGCGGAGCGGTTGGTCTGGGATGGGACGAAGAGATTTCGGACGGCGGAGAAGATCGACACGAAATGCTGCAATGAGCCGACCGACCGGAAACCCTGTCGCGTTCGTTCCCGTTTTCGGAACGGCAGGTGAGAATTCTCCTCCCGGTTGTTTAAGCCTTTATGC
>NZ_RZTF01000799.1:0-575 GCF_004023175.1 Mesorhizobium sp. M7A.F.Ca.MR.362.00.0.0 | reverse complement strand
CGAGCGGTGTTCCACGTTCGGCATGAGCTGGCGTTTGGCCGCCCCGTAGGAGCGCAATTTGTCGGTGATCATACGCTTTGGCGGCAGACCCTGCTTCTTCAGAAGTCGCGTCAGCAGGCGCTTGGCGGCCTTGGTGTTGCGACGCGTCTGGACGATCTCGTCGAGCACATATCCGTCCTGATCAACCGCTCTCCACAACTAGCACTTCTGACCGTTGATGCGCACCGCGACTTCATCCAGGTGCCAGACATCATCTTTCGTCGGCGACTTGCGGCGTATGCGGCGCGCATAATCAGGGCCGTGCTTTCGGCACCATCGGCGGATGGTCTCGTAGGAAACGACGATCCCGCGATCGAGCAGCATTTCCTCGACATCGCGCAGGCTCAGATTGAAGCGGAAGTAGAGCCAGACAGCACGGGCCACGATTTCGATCGGATAGCGGTGGTTCTTGTAGGTCGGTGCACTCACGGTCATGGGCGCGCTGCTACCTCAATTTCCTTACCCCTCTATCAATGTGACCACCAGAGCGCGTGTTAATCGGATGGGATCGGGCTCTCACTCCCGATGGCAAGTCG
>NZ_RZTF01000798.1:0-1033 GCF_004023175.1 Mesorhizobium sp. M7A.F.Ca.MR.362.00.0.0 | reverse complement strand
TAGCAGTCTGGATTGTCATCGCTGCCGGTCTGCAGCCGGGCGTAGACGAAATCGGCGGTGACGTCGGCGATATCGGGATATTTGGCATGGTCGGCGTAGACGATCGCGGCCTTGTATTTTCGGGCAAGTGCTGCGAATTCCGGCACGACAAAACTGTCGTTGCGGACTTCGAGCGCATGGCGCAGCGCAACGCCGTCCTGCTTTTCCGGCAGCAGTTTCAAAAAGGCTTCGAAATCGTCCGGATCGAATTTCTTGGTCGGCGCGAACTGCCACAGGATCGGCCCGAGCTTTTCCCCGAGTGCGGCAACGCCCGAGCCGAGGAAGCGCGTCATCGATTCGCCGGCCTCGCCCAGCACGCGCCGGTTGGTGACGAAGCGGTTGCCCTTTAGCGAGTACACGAAACCGTCCGGCGCCTCGTTGGCCCATTTGACGAAGGTCGGTTCCTTGAAGCTGGAATAGTAAGTGCCGTTGACCTCGATGCTCGGCACCTGGCGAGTGGCGTAGTTCAGCTGCTTGGCCTTGGAGAGCTTGTCGGGATAGAAGGACGTATCCCAGGGCTCGAAGGTCCAGCCGCCCATGCCGGCGTGGATCGTTCCCGATGTGCTCATTGTCATCCTCCCAAGTTCAGAAATCAGGCCGCTGTGCTCTCGTGGACCGATTTCGCCATGTCGACCAGCACCCATCCCGGCCGGTAGGGATTGGGCCGGCGACCCGTTTCGTGGAAACCATAGGCCAGATAGAGCGCGATGTTCCGTTCCATCCTGGCGTTGGTGTAAAGCCGCACCTCGGGCAGGCCCCAGAGACGGGTCAGCTCATCCGCGTGTTTCAGCAGCGCAATGCCGAAGCCCTTGCCCTGAAAGTCAGGAGAGACCGCGACGGAGAAGATCATCGCGTGGTCGTCATGCCGTTCCAGCGTGATCAGTCCGGCAAGTCCGCCGCCACTTTCCAACACCCACACCTCGCCACGCGCGATGCGCGGCGCGTAGTCCTCGGTGACTGGGATCGGCGGTGCGCCTAACAGTGCAGTGTAAGG
>NZ_RZTF01000797.1:0-1036 GCF_004023175.1 Mesorhizobium sp. M7A.F.Ca.MR.362.00.0.0 | reverse complement strand
GACCCAGGTGCTGTTCAACCTGCCGGCCGGCGACTGGGGCAAGGGCGAACGCGGTATTGCCGTGCTGCCGGACCGCGTGCCGGAATTCCGCCAGGGCATCGCCAAGGCGATCACCTACGCGCAGGCGCTCGGCTGTGAGCAGGTCAATTGCCTGGCCGGCATCGCGCCGGCCGCCGCCGACCGCAAGGTGCTGGAGGATGTCTTTGCCGAAAACCTCGCCTTCGCGGCGGAAAAGCTGGAGCAGGCCGGCATCAGGCTGCTGATCGAGCCGATCAACACGCGCGATATTCCGGGCTTCTTCCTCAACTATTCCGATCAGGCGCTAGCGCTGATCGATCGCGTCGGCTCGAAAAACCTGTTCCTGCAATACGACATCTATCACATGCAGATCATGGAGGGGGATCTCGCCCGTACCATCGAGGCTAACCTCGGCCGCATCGCACATATCCAGCTTGCGGACAATCCCGGCCGTCACGAGCCGGGGACGGGCGAGATCAATTTTCCGTTTCTGTACGAGCATATCGACCGCATCGGCTATGCCGGCTGGGTCGGGGCTGAGTACAAGCCGAAGGCTGGGACGGAGGCTGGCTTGGGCTGGTTTCAGGAGTTGGCCGGGCAGGGGAGCGCGGCGGCTTAGCCAACGCGCCCCCTCATCCGGCCGCTAACGCGGCCACCTTCTCCCCGAGGGGAGAAGAGAATGCCGACGTTGGTGCCTGTCTCTTCTCCCACCGGGGAGAAGGTGGCCCGAAGGGCCGGATGAGGGGGCGTTTCACACAAGCATCTGGAGAACCACAATGGAAACCATCGGCTTCATCGGCCTCGGCATCATGGGCGCGCCGATGGCGGGGCACCTGCTGGATGCGGGTTATCATGTCATTGCCAGCGACCATCGCTCCAAGCCGCCGGCCGATCTCGTCGCCAAGGGGCTGAAGACCGTCACCGGCCATGCCGCCGTGGCCAAGGCTGCCGACATCATCATCCTGATGGTGCCCGACACGCCGCAGGTGGCCGATGTACTGTTCGGCGACAACGGCGT
>NZ_RZTF01000796.1:0-1040 GCF_004023175.1 Mesorhizobium sp. M7A.F.Ca.MR.362.00.0.0 | reverse complement strand
CCCGCAGGTAAACCGCACCTATGCCGGCATGGCCGAGCATTATGGCAGTTCGGTGCTGCCGACCCGGCCACGGCGGCCACGCGACAAAGCCAAGGTCGAGGCGGCGGTGCGGATTGTCGAGCGCTGGCTTCTCGGCCGCCTGCGCCATCGTGTCTTTTACAGCCTGGCCGAGGTCAACGCGGCGATCGGCGAGTTGCTTGCCGATCTGAACGATCGCCGCGTGCTACGCCGTGTCGGCTGCACGCGGCGACAACTGTTCGACGAGATCGACCGGCCCACACTCAAGCCGCTGCCGGCTGAGCGTTACGTCTTTGCTGAATGGCGCATTCGGCGCGCCGGCCTCGACTACCATGTCGAGATCGACCGGCACTATTACTCGGTGCCATACCGCTTTGCGCGGGAGCAGGTCGAGGCGCGCATCACGGCGACCACCATCGAGCTGTTCCGCAAGGGCGAGAGGATCGCCGCCCATCTGCGCTCCAGCGGCAATGGACGGCACACGACGGTGTCGGATCACATGCCTTCATCGCACCGCCGCTTTGCCGACTGGACGATCGAGAGGATCAACCGGGAAGCTTCCGCGATCGGCCCGGATGCGGCCTTGCTGTGCCAGAAGATACTGGCGGATCGGCCGCATCCCGAACAAGGCTTCCGCGCCTGTCTTGGCGTCATCCGGCTCGTCAAGGGCTTCGGTCGCGAGCGCGTCAACGCCGCCTGCGGCCGGGCGCTGGAGATCAACGCCAGGACTTATGGCTCAGTCCGCTCAATCCTCGACAATCACCTCGACCGGGCATCGTCGCGCCAGGCGACGGCTCGCGAGCCCATCGACCACCCCAATATCCGCGGTTCCCGCTATTACCACTGAAGGAGAATGACATGCTTGCACATCCCACCCTCGACCGGCTCAACGCCATGGGCCTGACCGGAATGGCCAAGGCATTCAATGAACTGGCCGCCAATGCCGAGGCCGAACAGCTATCGCATGGCGAATGGCTGGCGCTGTTGCTCGACCGGGAATGGAGCTGGCGCTACGATCGCAA
>NZ_RZTF01000795.1:0-1041 GCF_004023175.1 Mesorhizobium sp. M7A.F.Ca.MR.362.00.0.0 | reverse complement strand
GTTCGTCATTCACACGGTGCGGTACGGCTCGTGGGAGGCGGGTGCCCGCTCTCCGGTTGTCACACTTGGCAATCTGCAACTGCGTAAGGGCAGCCGGTTCCTGTATGAGTACGACCTCAACACCCCCTGGGAGCACGAGGTCCGGCTAGAGGAGCGCCGGCCTGTCAAACACGGCGCTCACTATCCGGCGTGTACGGGCGGCGAAAGCAACTGTCCGCCTGAGGATTGTGGTGGACCGGGAGCCTGGATGTGGCAGAGGGACGAGGCGCTCGGGCCTGACCTCCATGAGGATCTCGCCACAGCATTGGAATTCATCACGGAAATCGGCGACACCCGGTCCCTTGCGGTCCTCGATGATCCGGACCGCGCTGGGGAATTGCAGGAATTGCTCTTTCGGATCAAAGGCCGAGCTACTCTGCTGGGCCAGTCGTTCGAGGAGCGGAAAGTGAATGATCGCCTGCGGCAGAGCGAACATCTGATCCTCATGCACCAGCAGATGTGACGGACCTGGCGACCTGATCTATCGAAAGCAGGTTGGCCCCCAGAAGGTGGCATCATCACCGCGAGTGTGCCGGACGCCCGAACAAGGCCTGCGCAGCCTTGGTCCGTGATCTGATCGAATTTCCGGCGCAGGTCGCGGCCGTAGTTCCGGCGCAATGTCGCGTCGTCTCGATATTCTCGTGGCCAAGGAAACGCTGCACATCGGTGATGTCCATGACGAGCCACCTCAGTTTCGTCGCCATGGTGTAGTGCAGAAGGTGCGGATAGACCCGCTTGGTGATCCGGGCCTTCCCTGAAATCTGGGGAACGATCTGGCCGATGCGCTGGCGGCTGTAGGTGTAGGGCATGGCGGACGCCGATATGAAGCCGGAGCGTCTGCGCCAGTTCCCGGCGGATCGGTATGCACCCCGGTTTCGAGCAGGGTCTGGAGCAACAGACCTGTCGTTCCGCCGGCGTCATAAGCATGGTTGATGACGGTCAAGTTCCTCCTCGACCCTCCGCCGTTCCGGCGGCGATCACCGGCCAGGCCTGTGCAGGCGC
>NZ_RZTF01000794.1:0-1042 GCF_004023175.1 Mesorhizobium sp. M7A.F.Ca.MR.362.00.0.0 | reverse complement strand
GGTCACCCCGGTCCTGTCGGCAGCTCTCCCCTCAGGCGAGCGCTTTCAATGCGTGCTCCCGCCGGCGGCACCCGATGGCGGCGCGATCTCCATCCGCAAGCAGGTCATCATGGACATGACCCTTGGCGACTACGCCAAGATGGGCGCCTTCGAGCAGACCGCGATGGGTAGTGGCCTGGCGCTCTCGGCCGAAGAAAAGCAGCTCGCCGAGATGCTCAACGACACCTCGCCGTTGAAATTTCTGGAATACGCGGTTTGCAATCGGATTTCCCTCATTGTCTCTGGCGGCACGTCGACCGGCAAAACAACCTTCCTCAATGCGTTGTTGAAGATCATTCCCTCTCATGAGCGCATCATAACCATCGAGGATACGCGCGAACTCAAGCCGGCGACGGCCAACACCGTGACGCTGCTTGCCTCGAAAGGCGACCAAGGCCTTGCCAGGGTTACGCCGCAACAGCTGCTCGAGGCGTCATTGCGCATGCGGCCCGACCGGCTGCTGCTCGGCGAATTGCGCGGTGCCGAGACATTTTCGTTCCTGCAAGCCATAAACACCGGCCATCCTGGTTCGCTGACAAGCGTTCATGCCAACTCGGCCCGCTCGGCCTACGAGCGCCTGGCCCTCATGGTCATGCAAAGCAATGTCGGGCTCTCTCGCAGCGAGATTCTCGACTATCTGCGCGAGGTGATCCCGGTGGTCGTGCAGATGGTGCGCGGCGACGGCGGACGCCGATCGATCAGCGAAATCAAGTTCACGAAGGCTGAGACGATGTGACGAGGTCGCATTATGGAAAAGATCGCCGGCAGGATTTTTCTGGCCTTGATGGCCGTGGCGCTGGGCGCGTTGCTGTTTGTGGTCGCATACGCGGCGACCGACTGGTACAGGACCGGATCGCATTTTCTCTTCGACAGCATCAATGCGGACCCGCGGCCGGTCTTCGGCTACGCCTGGACGGACCTGAGAGCTGGAAGCTTCGCAAAGCTGCAATACGCCGGCGCCGCGGCCCTATTCGGCTTCGTCCTGCCGCTCACTGTCGCATTC
>NZ_RZTF01000793.1:0-1048 GCF_004023175.1 Mesorhizobium sp. M7A.F.Ca.MR.362.00.0.0 | reverse complement strand
GAAAAAGCCCGCTGCCGGGAAGAGGTGGCAGCGGGCTCGATTTGAAATGCAGCGCGGGAGGAGGTGCACCGCATTCAGCGCCGGGCATCGCATCTGGGAGGAGTAGATGGCCCGACAACAGGATCATATCGATCGCCGCAGATATTGCAATGCACAAATTGCATATCGCATGTGCGAAGGCGTTACCTGGGTGTATGCATCGACATTGTCTCGAAGACCCACCCACCAAAATTGTTGCCCTAGCTGGCCGCTGTAGAGGTTAATGGTGCTGGTCATTTTGCTCTCCTTTGCGTTGTCGCAAGGAGGGCAGATCTGCGCCTGGATCGAAACGTCGAGCGCCGGCGCTCGTCAGCGACAAGCAGATCCGGCTGCAGCATGAGCGGCGCGCGTGCCAGGCCGCCTTTGGCCTCCCGAAAAAGCGTGCGGGCATCGATCGGCCGCACTGCAGCTAAGCCCGACGCGAACAAGAAGCTCCTCGGGCCTTTCGCGCGAGAGGCCGCTGACGATTGCGGCTTCGGCCGAGATGCAGCGGACGCCATGGCGCGGAGACGAAGTGATAGCGAACTCGGCCGCGTAGGCGCTCGCCGCGTCAATCGTGCTGATGTCACCAGGCCTATGCGCGTTCGAGGCAGCCCTTGGCCTGCTGGCTGTTGGCGCACATGATGTCGATGTTCAGCTGGAGTATGCGGGGACGGAACCGATTAGCCTTGCTTGCAGCTTCATGCAGGGCTGCGGCCGATCCCCCACTGATATGGTGGTGGCGTGCCATTGACTGCGTAGTCGCCAACGATGCGATCCTTGTAGATGCGTGGGTTGTGCGAAGACTGGCTGAAATTTTCTCCTGCGTCCCGGCAAGAGCGAATGAGCGCGAGGTAAGGCGTGGTTTGGTCCCCCGCCTTTTCCTATTCTGCGCAGATCATCCCGATAGCGGCTACGCGCTCCAGAACGACCCTCGAGAGATAAAAGTCAAGCTGCGACCTTCTTGCCGGTCCGCTTCGCCGGCGCCGGTGTTTCCGACTCTTTCGGTTTGCGGCCGAGACCCATGGTC
>NZ_RZTF01000792.1:0-1048 GCF_004023175.1 Mesorhizobium sp. M7A.F.Ca.MR.362.00.0.0 | reverse complement strand
AAAGTTAAAAAACGGGTCTGGGTATTCTTTGCTGAAGGACAGCGTTCCCTGCCCCATCCCCACTACCGAAAAAGATGCGCACCGCGCCGCTCCTTCGAAATCGACATTACCCATGAGGCGGCGGCGTTCAACCACGATCGTACCGGCGAAAGGGCTGCCTGGCTGCTATCCCCCGGCGTTGTTGCACAAATGACACGATTTGGCCTCACTCAGAAAGCTCTCGTTAACCATCAGGCCCGCCGCAACCCCTTGTTTGCCGCCGAATCCGGCGAAGGGCCGCCGGAATCATGGCAAGCTCCCGAGTCGCTAGCCAGGAAACAACCGCAGAACCGCCGCATCCATGGAAGGCCACGGTTCAGTGCATCTTATTTTTCCATATAATGATGCGGGCTTGTTGATTGTGCCGGCGCTTTTCTTTATCCACCGGCGCAACGGAGAGGTGGCCGAGTGGTCGAAGGCGCTCCCCTGCTAAGGGAGTAGAGGTCAAAAGCTTCTCGTGGGTTCGAATCCCATCCTCTCCGCCATCCTGCTTCGCGCTGCGCGCTTCGCAGGACAAGTCCCGACCTCCGCGCGAAGCAAGATGCCCTCCGAAGCCGTAGCGAAGGAGGGCTCAAGCGCCTGAATTTCTTGCAAAAACAGGGTTGGCAGCTGCCCTTCGGCCAAGCAGGGTACCCTCTCGCATTGGCAAGGAGGGGCTGGCTCATGTGATATGTGTATTCTCGAGAGCGAGGTTGCGGAAGGCGGGCGTTATGTCGGCATGACGTCGGACCTGAAACGACGGCTTGCCGAGCACAATTCGGGAAATCCAGCCATGCGTCCAAATTCCTGCCATGGCGGATCGTCACCCATATGGCCTTCTCGAATCAGGCCAAGGCAGCTTCATTCGAGGTTATCTCAAATCCGGTTCAGGGCACGCTTTCGCCAACAAACGCTTTTGGTGACGGCCGCAGGCCTACCGAAAAATCCCACGGTTTTCCAAAAAGAGATAACGATAACAGCTCGTTACTCCGATGAAGCGGGCGGCGGCTCCCGTAATTTCATTCGATTC
>NZ_RZTF01000791.1:0-1050 GCF_004023175.1 Mesorhizobium sp. M7A.F.Ca.MR.362.00.0.0 | reverse complement strand
GTGACGAAATCCTGCGCTACATCGCCGAAAATCCCGATCGCGCCGGCAAACGCGACATCGCCAAGGCGTTCGCACTGCGCGGCGACGACCGCATCTGGCTGAAGGATATTTTGCGCGACTTGCAGGACGAAGGCGTCCTCACCAAGGAGCGCAAGGGGCTGGCTCGCGTCGGTGCCCTGCCCCATGTCACGGTCCTCGATATTTTCGACCGCGATGCCGATGGCGTGCTCTTGGCCCGTCCTACCGAACACACGGCCAATGGGCCGCCGCCCATCGTCTCCATCCGCCTGTCGCGCAGTGGCAGTGGACCGGCGCCCGGCATTGGCGACCGCGTGCTGGCCAAGACCTTTCCGGCCGACGACACGAACGTCGCCCTGGGCGGCCCCGCCTACACCGGGCGGGTGGTGAAGATTTTCGAAAAACGTACCGATGCCGTGCTCGGTGTCTTTCGCATCTTGCAGGACGGCACCTTCCGCATCGAGCCGGTGGAACGGCGCCAGCCCGAACTGATCGTCGACAAGGAATTCCAGAACGGCGCCAAGAACGGTGACCTGGTGGAGGTCGAGCCGGCGCGGGCTTCCCGCTATGGGCTGCCGAGGGCCAAGGTGCTCAACGTGCTGGGCTCTCTGACCAGCGAAAAGGCGGTCTCGATGATCGCCATCCACGCGCACGACATTCCGCATATCTTCCCGGCCGACGTCATCGCAGAATCCGAAGCGGTCAAGCCGGCGACGCTGGATCACCGCGAGGATTGGCGCGACCTGCCGTTGATCACCATCGATCCGGCCGACGCCAAGGACCATGACGACGCCGTCTTCGCCACGCCGGATCTCGACGAGAAGAACCCCGGCGGCGTGGTTGCCACTGTCGCAATCGCCGACGTCGCCGCCTATGTGCGCTACGGCACGGCGCTCGACCGCGAAGCATTGAAGCGCGGCAATTCGGTCTATTTCCCGGATCGCGTCGTGCCGATGCTGCCCGAGCGCATCTCCAACGATCTCTGCTCGCTGCGCGAGGGCCAGGACCGTCCGGCGCTCGCCGTGCGCATGG
>NZ_RZTF01000078.1:19276-20012 GCF_004023175.1 Mesorhizobium sp. M7A.F.Ca.MR.362.00.0.0 | reverse complement strand
GTCATGGACGGAGCCGTCGAGATACACGACCTTGTGGTAGCCAATGCCAGACCAGCCCCGGGCGCGGTGCCAAGCGTCGATTTCCTTGACGCTGACTTCGCGGCCCTCGGGAGTGGCGGTACAATGCCAGATCAGTTCTTTGATCGGGCGTATTGCGGTTTTCCTTAGATGCTAGAACGGGCGAGCTTCTGCTTGACAGCTTCGCGGAACGCCGGGTCCTTGTGGTATTCGGGCTTGGCCTGATCAGCGAGCATCTGCGCGAGGCTCGTGTAGACATCACTTGCGCCCTGCGGAGTGTTCGCCTGATTGATCAGCTTTGCCGGGGAGCCCTTGGCCTTCACGTAGTCGGCCTTCAGTGCCTTGATGGCCTGTTCGGCGCGGTTCTTGTCGCCGGAGTTCACGGCGTCGTTAAACACCTTGACCTTGGCGGCGTCGTAGCCCTGCGCGGCCCAAGCGGTCATCTTGCCGAGTTCTTCAGCGCCACCAGCGGCAGCGTGAGCAGCCGAGACGTAGGCATCAGCCTTCGACTTGCGGTACTCGATGAAGTCGTCAACCGTTTCCTTCGGGAAGCCAGCCTTGTCGAGCTTCTCATACGAAGCGTCCGACAGCTTGCCGTCCTTGTCGAACTCGGCCTGGAGTGCGTCCATGCCAATGCCTGCGGCGTCGGCGGCGGCCTTAGCGGCCTTCTCGTCGGCGTCTTCCTGCTCGGCTTCGGCCTGCACTACCTCGGCTTCAG
>NZ_RZTF01000078.1:12033-19267 GCF_004023175.1 Mesorhizobium sp. M7A.F.Ca.MR.362.00.0.0 | reverse complement strand
CGGAGGTGTCTGGACTTCTTCCTTCGGGGCTCCGACCTTCTTCTCCAGTTCGCCATACGACTGGAGGAGGGCTTCGGTCCGGATCGACTTGGTGTCGGCGTCCCAAAACTTCTCGGGAATGTGGGCCGGACGGTCGGTCTGGACGGGGGCCTCGGGACCGGTCGGCTCCGAGGTGATGTTCAGTTCGACAGCGCCTCCCATTAAGCGATCCGCGTCTTGACGGTCACGCCGAAAGCGGACTTCGTGACGATGTAGGTGGCGTCGCCTTCAACGACGATTTCCTGATCGTGGGCGATGTTCTCTTTCAGCTCGGCGAGGGCCTTTTCGTCCTCGGTCTTCGTGCGATTTCCGGTATTGATCTTGCTCATGCTGTCGGTGTCTCCATTTGCTTTTGAGCTATGCCGCCAAGCTGGTTCACAGCGTTGGGGCCGAGCCTGTCCACGAGCTGCTGCATCATTGCTTGCTGCTGCGAGGCTTGGGCTTCTTCAGCCGTCATGATGAGGCCGGCGGTCTCCACGTTCAGGCTGTTCGCCACACGTTGAGCAAAGCCGTCCCACTTGATGGTCTGGACTGCTGGGGTCTCCTGAACGATAGCCTTGAACTGGATGAGGTTGGATAGGTCGTTGCCACGTCCAAGCGCGTCCATGCCGGTGACCACTTTCGGGAAGACGATCCCGTGGGGAAGCTCCGGGAGTGAACCGCGGCGTTCCAGGCTTTTGATCAAGACGGTAGCGAGAGGGAGCTGAAGGTCGACCGCTTGGACGGAGTAGGTGCCGCCAAGGGTGTCTTCAAGTTCGCGGGCCATGTAGCGGATTTCCTCCGCCGTGACGCGCTCACCCGGTCGCTGGATTGCGGTGTTGAGCAGGAAGGCGAAGGCCATACGCTGTTCGAGCGTAGCGATCATTTCCTTGGCTACTCGGAAGTCGTTGTAGCGTTCGATCTGAAGGAACGTGATGTCCTCGGCATTACCCGCGATGGGCTCGCCATTGGCAGCGTTCATCAGGTCTCGAACCGACGTGGAACCGTTAGGGTTCACCATCGGAATCACGCGAGACGCGATAGCGACAAACTCGCGGATCGACTTGGAGAGGCTTTCGAGGTGGGAGAGGTCTCCCGAGTATTCCTCGACCAGGCCGCGACCGTAGTCCTCGCCGTCGACCTTGTTGTACCGAAGGGCCAGGAAGGGCAGCTCCTCGCGGAGATACGTGCCTTCAGAGCCGGGTATGACAATGCCTTCGACTTCCTGATAGACCTGATACTGGCCTTCGTCGTTCAGCACGACGTGGGTGAACAGGAAGAATGGCTTCTCGGACGGTGCGGTCTGGACCCCGTTCTCCAAAGGCGCTGCCGGGGGCAGGGCTTGGGGCGGGATTTCCTTCTTCACGTCTTCAGGGATCGCGGCGAGCGCTATGCTCTCCTTGATCACGACTTCAAGTAGGTTCCCTGCTGGGTCCCTTTTGACCACGTACTTGTCCATACGGTAGACGCGGCAGCGGCCTTCCTCGGTGATGTAGAGGAGGACATTTCCGCTGACCACGAGGAGCCGCAGGGCTTCGTAGAGGTCGGAGCGAAGGGCACGTCCTTCCACGTCAGTCATGACGCGGCGAACGAACTGGCCGAAGGCTTTGTCAACCTCGTCCTTGGCACCTTCTTGGCCCGAGATTTCGGCCGCCGTCATGTCGTCCACTTCCATTTTGAAGAAGGGGGCGTTCGGCGGGAAAAGGGCGAGCAGCATCTTGGCTGCAACATTGTTTACGCCACGAGCCCCGAGGCTCTGTTCTGGCGTGACGAAACTGGTGGAACCGTTGGCTCCCTCATCGGGAAGGAGTGTCGGAATGGTGAGCTTGGCACAGACCCGTGCCCGGTCCAGATACGCCTTGCGCTGGCTCTCAAGAGTGCCGTAGCGCGATGCTGCCGCGCCGGCCATGTGGGGTTAGACGTTAACCCCGGAGGCAGGACCACCAGAGGCGAGGTCGATGCGGAGGGACGAACGGCCCTTGCGCTTCATGTCGTCGGCGTTGGTGTTGATCGGCACGGGATCGGGAGCCTTTTCAGGCTCTTCGGAGGGCTTGGTGATGATGTTCGCCACCTTGTCAACTTTGGGTGCTACGCACATAAACTGTGTTTTCCTGTCGTTGGAGTTCGAGCCGAAGGCGACGGACTAGCCGCCGCTCTCCAGATTTCATCCAAATCTCCCGTTCGGTGTCCTTGGGGTCGGCACACTTCTCGGGATACAGGCGGTCCAGCCAGTCGATCACGTCTGCGGGGATTGGCGGAACTTGCTGTTCTTGGCTCATGAATTGTTCCTGAAGCGTGTTGTAATCAGAACGGCCCCGTAAGGGCGTTTCTGACCTTCGCCTCCAGTTCCGACAGCGACCCGTCATTGACGATTTCTTCGTCAAACTCTCGACCTTCCAGCAGTCCCTCGGAGGGGTGCCCGCTGGTCGGTTCCTGTCCCGGTCGGTAGATGCGCCAGACCTGGCCACCTTCCTCCCGGATCGCGTCGTACTCGTTAGGGAACCGAAGGTCGTCAATCACCAGCATGTCGGGACGCCGGTCGTTGAGGACCGCCTTGACCCACAGGTCCCTTGCGATCAGCTCTCGGCCCCACTCGGTGCCTATCGTCTGCTGAAGGTAGCGAGAGGTCTTGCCGTCGAGGACAGGGATCGGGGTTTCCTTTCCCTTCCCGTCGAGGACGAAGTGCTCCACCTCCTCCGGGGCGAACCCGAAGGCGGCCAATAGTGCCCTGACCATGCCCTTGAGGGCGTCGGCGAAGCCTTTGCGAACGAACCCGTGCCGGATCAATTCGTTGGCGACCGTGCTCTTTCCCGACTGCTGGGCAGGCGAGTAGAGGCCGATGATCATCTGCTCGCGGTCGCTCAAAGGACCTCGGAGATCAGCTTGACCGGAATGCCGATGCACTCGGCCAGTGCCACCTCGGCACGAGCCCCTGACGATCCTTCCCAGCCGGGGAGGAGCACAATGCCCTCGGCCTGCTGGCAGATCATCGCCATATCCACCGTCATGCAGGCGCGGATGCCAGACGAGTGGTGGTTGACCTCCGCCGGGTTGAGTACCATGAAGCCAGCCAGCCGCAGCTTGTGGGCGGCGTTGATAAATGCCGGGTAGTTGAACTCCGGGTAGCCCCGCATAGGGCCTGCTAGGTAGATGACTTTGGCGTCCAAAGAATGGGCTCCTTCTTCTTGTAATCGTAGTCTTCGGTGCGGAGGATGCGGGCGACCCGCGCTGCCGAGAGGGCGTCGTCCTCGGTGAGGCCGGCCTTCTCGTAGTGGGAGACGATGCAGGCCCACAGGTCGTCATGGCCGATCTGCGCCAACCACTGGACCCGCGTCTTGCCGGCGTTCTTGCCGCGCTTGATTTCCTCCTCGGTGCGGACCAGCAGCCGGCGCTCGTCCACGATTTCTCGTGACCGGACGTAGCCGATGTTGGGACAGCCGCCGTAGCCGTCCACCATGTCCCCCGAGAGGGTCTGTGCGTAGAACTCCCGGTCAGCCTGCTCGACGCTGACGAGGACCGGATCGGTGTCCTTCTTGGGGTTCCAATGGAGCCCCGGAACGGAGCGAAGGTCCTTGTCCTCGGTGACGACGATCTTCTCCCCGGTCACCACCTTCGGGTTCGTCAGGAGGATGCCGAGCACGTCGTCGGCCTCCAGCGTGGGCCGCGTGAACGTCTCGTAGTTCTCCTCAATGTGCGCCTTCAGGGCACCAAGGATCATCGGGCGGCGGATGCCGTCTCGGTTGCTCTTGTAGGTCGGGAGAACCGTCTTGCGGAAGTTCTCGGTGTCCGACAGGGCGACGATGATGCGGTCGGCATCGAGCGTTTCCCTGAAGTGGTCGAACATCGCGTCTAGGTTGGCCTTGCCTTCGTCGGCGTCAGCCGAGAGGATGAAAGTCCCATCAAATTCGAGGGGCTTCTCCACTCCACATGCCATCTGGTAGGCGAACAGGTCGCCATCCACGAGTAGGGTCGTTATCTGCTGTCTCCTAGTTGTCGTCGTCAAAATCTTGGGCGAGGGCGATCCCGTAGGTCGCCTTCAGGTTCTCGCTCCAGTCCTCCACGTCGAAGGCGCTTGTGGGTTTTGTCGATGAGGCTGGCGGCGTCGTCGGGGTGGATGCGATACCACTCTCCTTTTGCGCCGCCGGAAGCAGCACTGAAGGTCCGCCGTAACGTGCGCTCGGCAAGGCAAGCATCGGCGAACCAACGATGGTAATGGAGCCTGAAGTCTCGCAGCGGCGAGGCCGTTTGGTAGGTCCGAAGTCTCTCGGCGAGACCAGTCGTGCGGCCAACTTTGCAATAGCCAGGCCAAGCCGGGTTAGTGATGACGTAGACATATCCTGCTCCTTTGTTCCGTCGTGTTTCAGTGCGTTTCTTTCCAGTTGCTCCCTGCGTCTGCGTTGCCCGCGAGGGGGCACTTGAACTCAAGGTCGTCTCCTGCCTTTCTGATGCTGTCTTCGGCCAGACGCTTGACGGTCTCGACGTGCTGCGGGAGCGTGTCGATCTGCCATTCGTCGTGGACGTTGGCGCAGAACTCGTAGTCCACGCCGGGCACCAAACCAGCGGCTTGGAGGTCCGCGTCGAGGATGACGAGAGCCACTTTCATGATGATTGCGCCGGCAGACTGAAGCAGCGTGTTGAGCGCCGCGTGGGCCTTTCGGACCTTCAGCTTGCCGCCGTCGAGGGCGAACAAGAACTTGCGATTGGAGGCGCGTTTCTTGACTTGCTCGACCAGCTTGCCGAGCGCCGGGAGGTTGCGCATGAAGGCGGCTTTCGATGCCGCTCCCGCGTCCCTGATCTTCTTCTCGGAACCTAGGACCCCGAGGATCGTACCCAGCTTGTAGTCGCCTGCGCCGTAGATGAAGGCGTAGAACCAGACCTTGGCTATCTCTCGACCCGAGACCGTCTTGCCTTCAACGGTGTAGGCTTTCGTCGGGTCCAGCCCGAGCGCCCTCGCGTTGACGGTGTGCATGTCCGTCCCTTCGGACTTCTTGCCCTTCAGGATGGTGTCGATGTACGCGCCGCCGTCGTAGCGGGCCATGTAGCCGGCCAGACAACGAAGCTCCAAGGCGTCCGCGTCACAACCGACCAGCACGAAGCCGGCGGTGGACGTGAACAGCTCACGGCAGTCAGCGCCGTAGCCCCCGACGTAGCCCCACAGGACGTTACCGTCGTCGTCAGACTTGACCTTCGGGACCTGGGCGATGTTGGGGTTCGAGTGGGTCATCCGGCGCGTGACCGCACCGAGGGTGATGACGCCTCCGAAGATGCGCCCGTTCACTTCTTTCTTGAGCCACGCCTGCTTGCCTTCGGCGATCTGACCGATGCGCTTGGCAACCGTCAGGTACTCCGTAAGCAGCCTCGCTTCGGGCCACGGGAGCTGCGAGAGGACCGTTTCGTCCACCTTGGGCTCACCACTGTCGGTGAACTCCATGGGCCGCCAGCCGTAGAGCTTCTTCAGACGGTCGGCGATATGCTGCCGACTGCCGGGGTTAAACTCGACGGTCTTGATCCTGGTGTACGGAGCGCCGGCCTCGTAGTGGGCCTTCGGGTAGATCGGGACCTGTGTGCCGTCCTTTTTGCTCTTGTAACCAATAGGGGGCATGTCCTTCTGCTGGACCGACCGATCCTTCGTCGGCGTGACTTGCCCGTTGGAGGCCAGCCAGGACCCGAAGGTTTCCTTCAGGCTGCGTTCGAGCTTGTCTCGCTCGGCGACCAGCTTGACGTAGAGCTTCTCGGCCTTCTTGGTGTCGAAGGCGAAGCCCCAGCGCTCCTGACGGGCGATGATGCGGGCCACGTCCATTTCGAGGAGGACCGACCTGTCGGAGAACGGCGAGCGTTTGCCTTCCTCGGTCTTTAGGTCCTTCCAGAGGGTCCAGAGCTTGGCGTAGAGGTCGGCGTTGACCACCACGTCCTGCTCGCAGTAGCCCTGCATTTCCGGGTTCCAAGAGGCCCACGGATCGAGCCCCTTTTCCTCCATCATCTTCGAGTAGTCGCCCTTCCAGTTGCCGAGGCGGTAACCGAAGGGTTCGAGGCTGTAGCGTCCCCGGAGACCGGGAGGCAGCTTGCCGCGCTTGATGAGCTTGGGGTCGGTCTCCTTCAGCTCCGGCCAGATCAGCCGGGACAGGACGAGGGTGTCGATCACGACGCCCTTCGGCTTGAACCACGGGTAGACCTTCTGGATGGCAGGAAGGTCAAACTTGATGATGTTGTGGCCGATCAGCTCGTCGGCCTGCATGAGGCGTTCGAGGCCCGCGCCGATGCCGTTCACGGTGCCGGCGTGGATGGGCATGATCAGCCCGTCATCCTCGTCGTCGTCGTGGTGAGACCAGATTTCTCCGGTGTCGGCGTCTTTGAGAACCAGTGAGTGGACGGTAGTTAGCTTGTCCAGAAAGCCGTCTGTTTCGATGTCGAAGATCAGTCGGATGGAAGACCCCGCAACAGCATTCGCTCCATCTCGGCCTCGGCGGCGCGGGCCTGTGCGGCCTCTTGTCGGAGCTGGTCACGTTCGCGCAAAGCCTGCCGAAGCTGGCCCTTGACTGCCTTCAGGTCGTCTTCCGCTTTCCAGAGGCGGCGGATTGCGTCTTCGAGCAGGGTCATGCCTTGCCTCCTTGGATGAGTTGGAAAGTGGATCTGATCTGGACTGCCCGCCGGTCGCGGTTCTGGCGCATGTTCGCGAGCGCCATCTGTGCAGCCACCACGCCCCTTCGGGCGCGGCGCTGGAACACCACAAGGTCACCGATGGTGAGGCGCTGGGCCTCCATCAGTTCAGAAGGGGAGGTCGGTTTCTCCCGAGAAGTCTTCGGTGTCATTTTCTTCCTCGAATGGGTTGTGATCGAGTTCGAGGAGGCGGCCACTCACACCGTCGTAACGGTAGAAGATGGTCTCCCCCGTCGCGGCCCCTACGGGTCGATGCTTGAGAACTCGGACGGTTGTGACGCAGCGAAGCGCTTTGTCTTCATGCTGCTGGTGGCGTTCGAGCCCGAGCATGGTGACGCACCAAAAGCCGATCGTTCGCGAGCCTTTGAAATGCCGGATCATGACCCGCCCACCTTCTTCGTGAGGGGTGCCGTCCGGCGTGGCGAGGTGCGAAATCATGTGGATGGTGATGTTGAGTTCCTGAACGAGGGAGCCCATCTCGGCCATGATGTTTTCGAGGGCGATCCGCTCCTCCTCGTCCGCAGCGGCGGCGAGCGCCGTGAGGTGGTCGAGGTAGAAC
>NZ_RZTF01000078.1:2641-12024 GCF_004023175.1 Mesorhizobium sp. M7A.F.Ca.MR.362.00.0.0 | reverse complement strand
GGACGCCTTCGGAGTGGGCCAGGTATCGGATCGTGGACTTGATCACGTCCCAGTCGGTGGCCCCGAAGCTGTCGTACATGAACAGCTTGCGGTCCTCTATTTCGCCGATTGCGTCGGCCAGCTCTGCGGCGGTCCAGCGCGGCTCCTCGCCTTCCCTGTTGGGGACGTGGAACTGTTTGCCTGCGTGGGTGCTGGCGATGCGCTTGACGGTATCGTGAGGCTGCTGCTCAAGCAGGAAGACGCACACCGGCTCGTTGAGCGTGGTGAGGTCGTAGTAAATCTGCTTGGCGAGGAACTCGGTCTTGCCGACGCCAGTGCCGGCGCCAATGGCTATAATCTCACCGAGGCGACGACCGTAGAGCTGGTAGTTCAACTCCTTGCCGAACCACGGCAGGCCCATCTCGGTCGGGATGAGGGCCTTAGCCTTCACGTCCGCGATGGTGACGATTCCGTCCGGTCTAAAGGCGCGAGCGCCGAAGATGGCATCCACGATCTTCGCGCCGTCGCCAGCCTTCAGGGCATCGTTGGCGTCCTTATGGCCGTCGATCCGAGCGATCTTGCAGCGGCCAGCCGGGAACAGCATGGCACACGCTTGAGCCGCCTCTTGTCCGGGGTAGAAGACCTCACCGTTGGGCCGGTGGTGGGCCTCGTCGTGGTCGAACATGAGGACGATTTCGTCAAAGCCGAGGAGGTACGGTAGGGCCTTGGAGATGGCCTTGACTGCGCCGTCCGCTCCGTTGGGGAGGGAGACGACCGGCCACTTATTGCCTTGGACTTGGGAGACCGACAGGGCGTCGATTTCGCCTTCCGTCACGACGATGCGCTTACCACCGTCGCGCCAAAGGTGCTGCCCGTAGAGGCCCGCGGCCTTTTTGTCGCCGAGGGCGAGGAAGTCCTTGTTCTTGAAACGGACCTTCTGGAACACTGGGGTCCCTGAAGTATCCCGGTAGGTGGCGATCTGGACCGTTTGGCCTTTGAACTCGCCTGTCGTGTAGCCCCACTTCCGGCATGTTTCCTCGCTGATGCCGCGCTTGACGAGCGCCTGCGGGGAGCCGGAGGGGATCAATCCCTCCACTCGGGTGCGTTCCTTTCGTTCTTGGGGTTGCCCGTCACCGGGCTCGTAGTGTCCGCACGAGAAGCAATGCCCGTGCCCGTCTGTGTATCGTCCTAGGGCATCAGATGAGCCGCACTCGGGGCACGGCTCGTGATGCAGGAACTCACTGTCTTCAGCCAATCAGACCCATTAGGCGACGATGGCGTTGACGCGGGAGGCGATGGTCTTGGCTCGGTCGCGGCGGGCGAAGGCGTCGAGGCGGGCTTTGGCAATTCCGTCGATGCGGGCCTGAAGCGAGGTGATCTTTTCCGCGTGAGCGGTGATCACGGCGGCCTCATAATCAGCCACGAAGTCGAGATGGGCGGCGGCCTTGGTGAAGCCGGCGATAGCCTTCTCGGTGGACGGAACGAGGCCGAGGAAGGTGCGGATGGTGGCGATGATGTTCATGTTTGCTGTCTCCGTTAGCGGTAGTTTTCGGTGGCGTAGAGCTTGGCGAACTCGTGCCGGAGCTTGGGGATGAGGGTGCGCGTGATTTCCTGCTCGAACTGACGCATGGTCGCCTCGAACAGGTGCGGGTGCTCGTCTTTGCTGACAGGCCGGTAGGCCAGTCGGAGCTGGGCGCGGTAGGTGTCAGGCCGCCAAGTCACTTGGTAGGTCTTCGCCATATCAGGGGAGGCGATGTCCACGAAGGCGTCGGCCTTGAAGGCTCCGAGGCTGATCGGGATGCGGGTATGCTGGTAGTACTCCTCCTCCATGGAGTGCATGTGCTTCGACATGGCGTCGCAGCGGAGGTGGTACTCATGGATGCGGTACATGAGGTCGCGGATGCGATCCTCGTAGGCCATCGACATGGCGACAACCTCCTCCCGTGTGTGGCGGGGGAGGTACTTGTCGATCAGTTCGGTGACGCTCGGGTACTTGCTGTCAGGATCACGTCCGGTCCAATCCCGGCTCTCGTATTCCCGGCTCACGCGAACGCCTTGTTTTGGAACTGCTGGGCCTGACGGACGGAGGCGGCGTCGTAGGTGTAGCGAGCGTACCGCTGCCCCATGTCGTCCTGCTTGTACTCGACCGTGATCGGGTGCCCTTCCTTGCGCAGCTCCGAGATACGCTTCGGCAGATCGCGGCAGGCCCACATGGCCGAGGCTTCGATGGGCGAGAGGTTGCCGTGCTTGCGGAGGTGGTTGAGGACCAGCGTCTTCATCGGCTGGCCGTTACGGGTCTTAAAGCTCACGAGTTGTTCTCCGAGAAATCTGCGAGGAGGGCGAGGGCAGCTTCGGCATCGCCGAGCATGATCTGATCGCGGACGCGGGCAGCGTCAGCTTTCACCTTGTTGGCGGCCGGGTTGTAGGTCTCGGTAATGAGGGCGCGGTGCCACATGAACTTCGAGAAATCGAAGGCTTCGCTGGCGTAGGTGGGGAGTTCCGTGAGGGTGGTCTTCAGCTTGACTTTTCGAGCTATGATTAGGTCGAGCTGCTGTTCCCTAGAGAGCGTCTTCGCCTCTCGGGTGTGGGCGACAGTCAGGGCGGCCAGCTTTGCGGCTTCGATCTGCTTGACGCGCTCGATGGCGTACTTGCGCTGGGCAAGGTTCATTTCCAATTTCCTTTCTAGGATGCGTATAGGAGGCAGGGGCCGAAGCCCCCACCGTCACGCCTTGGGTTTCTTGGATGCTCGTTCGAGTGCCGCCAGACGGCGCGGACAGGGAGGCTCGTTGAGCCATGCGTCCGGGATCGACTTGTCGGCCCACAGGAAGCCGTAGTCGTCGCACCATTTCGCGTAGGTGGTCTTAGACCCCTTCGAGAGCTTGGTTTTGGAGTTCGAGAACACGAACCGAACGTCGAGGTCCGGGTGTTCAGCCTTGATGGCTTTGTGTTTCTGCCGGTCCTCTGTGACAAACCGGCCCTTGGTCTCGACTAAGATGCCATTCGGGAGCGGGAAGTCGTTCGTGTAGGAGCGGGTCTTGACGGGCGGCGTGTAGAAGACCTTGAGGCCCTCAAACACGACATGGATGCCCTTCGCGGCCAGCTCCGCAGCGATACGTTCTTCCAGTCCCGAGCGGTAACCGTGCAGGAGAGCCCTGCGCCGGGTATCAGAAGTCGGTGTCGTCGTCGTCCGACGAGCCATCCGAACCGCTGTCGTCGTCGTTATCGTCTTCGTCGTCGGTGTCGACATCGTTCGCGTCGAAGCCGTCTTCCTCGGCCTCGAAGCCGTAGGACGAAGCCGCTCGCTGGCCGCCCGAGACCAGTTCGATGATCTAGACCGCGTTCAGGCGACGAGAGACGCCGTAGGAGCCCGAGCCGTCCACGAAGTAGGGCTCAAGGTCGAAGTTCAGGATGGCCACGGAGCCGCCCCAAATCTGGATGCCCTTCTTCATGGGCTTGCCCTTGCCGTCGAACAGGTCCGGCTTGGCTGTCCAGGTCTCGCCCTTCCGGGGGTGGCGCGGGCCATAGACGCCCTTGGCCTTCATCTTGACCTTCATGTCGATCTTGCCGGTGTCTTCCTCGGTGTCCTCGTCGTAGACAATCGAGTAAGCCTCATCAGCGACGATGCCGCCGGTCTTGGCTTCAATCTTCTTGCGGGCCTTGATGTCCATCTTGGCGAGCTTCTCCTCGGCCAGAGCCTTGGAGCGTTCCATCACGGCGTCGATCTTGGCGAGCATGGCCGAGACCTTCGGGTCGGCGCGGTCGGCGATGAACCGGGTGTTGTAGCTGCCGTCCTTGTCCGGGTACTTCTCCGAACCGTAGTCGACGCGATCCAGCTTCGGGTACTTCAGGGTGACGCGCGGGGTCGATACGCGGACCTTATCGGGGTTCTTTTCTTTTGCCATTCGTGGCTCCTAATGAGGGGTGTTAGCGGGAGTAGCGGGCTTCAAGGGCGGGCACGTCGTAGCCGAGGTCCGCGAGCTTGAAGGCGAGGTCGACCGGAAGCGTCATGCCGCGCTTCCAGTGCATGATGGCGTTCTGGAGGTAGAGGTTCATGCCTTGAACCCTTCCTTCCGAGCGAGCGCCATGAGCTTGCGCCGGGTGGCCCGGTTGCCAAACTTCTTGGAGATCAGTGGGGTGCGGGAGCGGCTGCGAGCGTTAGGGTTCGGCGCGATGGTCTGGCCGTAAATCTGAAAGGGAGTGACTGTCATGTTTTCCTCGATTGGCCCGGTTACGGGACGATATGGTCAAACGTCTTGGCCGCGATCCACCCACTCCTGCGGGTAGTCGGTCGGGGTGACGTAGCTGCACGGGAGGTAAAGGCCGCTCACCCATGTCGTGCATTCGTTGACGAAGGGCGTGTTGGGGTTCTGCCTGTGGAGTGCCAGGGCGGCGAGAAGGACAAGGACCATTAGCCCCACCATCTCGAACACCGGAGGCTTGGGAAGGGCGTGGCTCACAGTTCATTCTCCACGTACATGTCCAGAGCGACGAACGCCGGGTTCTCCCGAAATTTCGAGGCGAGGACGTTCGAGGCTGCACGGAAGACCTCCGAAGGATCGACGCGGTGCCGGCGACAGAAGACGGAGAAGGCGGCGGCCAAGGCCACTACTTGCATCTCCTTCTTATCGTCCTGAACGCGGTCGATGATCTGAAGTGTCGTGGCCGCGACCGTGGCGGCGTCAACGTTGTTGATGCGGTCCATATCGATCATTTGGACCTCCGCACGAAGCCGCACTTCACGAGGCTGTCGATGACGACGTTTCGGAGGAAGTGCTTCTCCTTGCCGGTCAGTTGGTGGCGGACGAAGGTGTGCCCATCGACGGTGATGTCGTCGTGAGCAGCGCCGTAGCGGATTACGATGTTGGGTTTCTGCATGAATAACTCCATGTGACGGAAAACATGATCCTGAAGTGTGTCGGAATTGGCCCGGTTGCGGGACAATCTAGGCGAAGAAGTATTTGCTGTTGAGGGTTTCGGACAAATCGAGACCACCAACCATGGGCACGGCAGGGGTGTCCTGCTTCAGGTGTTCGGGCACGACTTCTCGGGCGAAGACCTCAAGGACATTCTCGCCAGAGTACATATTGACGAAGCTTTCCCGGAGGGCCTTAGCCAGCGCCGGCGTCTTAGCCGCCGTGGTCCCGTAGCTGTCGTGGATCATGGCGAACTTGGTCAGGCCCCGTGCAGCCGCCAGAATGACCGTCAGGGTCAAAGCTGCGGCGTCGAGGGCATGGACAAAGTTGGGCGCGATCCCGTTGGCCTGCCGGCGGCGGTCAATGGTGTTCGGGACCTCCTCATGGAACTGGGGCACGAACCTTGAACCGAGAAGGGCCGTGTTGATCCTCTCGGCTTTGATCTGCGGGTAAGCCTGAACGACCACGAAGCCGCTCGGGGTTGTCCATTGGATTGGACCTTCGGCGGAGATTTTCCGCGTCACGTCCTGGAGCCAGCCCATGGCGAGCCTTGCGGCCACCACAACTTGCCCGATAGAGGACCAGACGACCGACCCCAGCCAGTTGCAGGAGGAGAACAGGGCGTCCCCAAAGGGGTCCCGAACGCCAGCCGCGAGCTTCTTAGAGGTCGCCTCCAAGACGTACTTCTGGCAGGACGACAGGGTGCCTCCGTAGGGCAGGACCATGACGGGACGCTTGGTGATGCTCCGGTCGATCCCGAAGGCCCCCCAAGTGTCGGCGAGAGCCCACTCCTCCCGGTCTTCTTTGGTGGCATAGTAGGCGTGTGGGAGGTGCTCCTGCATCGCCGTCCGGTAGAGCGTTTCGTTCACCACCTTCGCCACCTCGGCGTAAATGTCCTGCGGCTTGTCGCTGGGCACCAGATTGACCGCCTTGCCCCCGACAGGATCGCGGAGCATGGCCGAGTAGTGCTGGAGCCCGTTGCAGGAGCCGTCCATCGCAATCGGGACGCGAGACTTGAAGTTAACCGGGTCCGCGTGGAACTCGGCAAACTCGAAGCACCACGTCAGGAACACGAAGGGGCTGTCCGCTTCGGCCCACCACAGGCAGTCGAGTGGGTCCTTGGCGGCTTGAAGGATGTTCTGGAGGTTGTCCTTCACCCACGCCTTGCGCTCATCGAAGTCCACCTTGTCGATCCCGTAGGAGTTCGCGCCGTGGACGAGGAACCAATCCCGAGCCTCGTTGGTGTGGATCGGATCGCCCTCGGCGAACACCAGCAGCCCCTTTGCCACGTCCGACCCCTGCGGGTTGAGGACCTGGGGTACGGAGTAGATGCGGCCCCGGAAGTCGAGCTGATGAGGGAAGTACAGCTCGGGGTACTGGGCGTACTCCTCCGCGATCTTCAGCGTCTTGAGGGCCAGCATCCGCCGCGAGAACAGCGAGCGGTTCCGTTTGTGGACTTGGACAGCCGCCCGTTTCCACAGGTTGCGGGCCGCCTCGTTGGTGTCGATGTCGACCGGCTTGGTCGGTACCGGGTCATCCGTCATGGGAGGCAGGCCGGCCACCTCGTTGCCGGTCCCCAGCAGCGCCTTGAGAACCTCAAGGGTCCTCGTCTCGATAGCCCATGGCGTCCTCTGGATGGAATTGACCGAGGACATCACGCGGGACAGATCGGCGTTCTGGAGGGCCTTCTTGTGGGCCTTGGCTCGCGTCTTGACGAGCTGGAGCGGGTAGGGGAACGCGGTGGTGTGATAGCCGCCACCCGTCAGCCCCGTCCAGTCCTTCGGAGGGACCACGCAGGGGAGGTACTCGGGGGACATAATCTCGAACTGCATGTCGAGGGTCGCCACCCAGTCCCGGAAGCGTTGGGTCGGCTCCAGAACCGTGATGGTCTTCTTGCCCTGTCGGCGGGTGTCGGTGACGAACAGGCCGGTGGAGGCCGACATCAGTTCGACCAGCTTGAGCCCCGTCAGCAGTTGCTCGCGCTTCGACCAGCTCTCCCACTCGTCGCCCTTCTCGCGCAGTAGGTGCATGTACACGCGCCGCTTGTGCTCGAAGTGGTCCGTCCGGCCAGAGAGGTCGGCCTGCACGGTCTTCATGTAGCCCTTGTTCTCCTCGGTGAACTTGGCGATGCGCTTCTCCAGCTCGACCGTGGAGCCGATGCGGATGGCAAGGTTGGTCAGGTTGGTCTCTTGGGCGTAGCCGTCGAGGACGAGCTTGGCGGCGATGAAGGCGAGGACATCGGCTTCGATCCCGGTGAAGAAGCGGACGGCGCTATGCCGGCGACCGGCTCGACCTGATTCGGCCTCGTGCCTGAACTTCAGGATCGCCGAGGCGGTTGGGTCGATCATCACGTCAAGGACTTGTTGCATGGAGTGGGAGCGCGTGGCTTGCCCTTCCTCCCGAGCTTCCAGCGCATTGCGCCTGAAACGCTCGATGCCGAGGGAGGCCATACGGCCTTCCTGATCGGCTTGAATTTCCATCATGTTGATCATGCGGTTCCTTGTGCTGCGGTGCTGTCTGGGAGGGCGGCCCAGCGGGCTATGAATGTGCCCCCGGCTTGGCGGTGGGCGAGGTACATTTTGACTACGGGTACGCTCTCCAGGGCCACGCACCTCACGAGAGGGCGACGCGTTCCGGGACGATTCGGTTGTGGGGAGCGGGCGCGGACACGCTTTAGGGCCACGTCGGAGGCAGGAACGTTCTTCGTAACCCAGCGCGACACGGCGCTTTGAAGAGAGCTTTCGTCCGGACGAACGGCGAACGGGTTGAGGTCCACTACAGGGAACCAGACCCTTCCGGCTGACAGCAGAGCACGGGGTTTCATTGCACGGTTTCTCCTTGGTTGGGCACAAGTTCGGGCACAGATGGCCTGTTTCGGTGCCTCGGATGATTTGAGGCACCAAAATCCGGTGCGTTTACGGGACAATTGAAGGCCCGCCTGTCGGCGAGCCCTATCGTGTTGAGATTGTTGAGTGTTTCGATTTGGCCCGGTTACGGGACAATTTACCCGCAGAACCTAAATCCAGGGCGTCTACCAGTTCCGCCACATCCGCATGGACCGGCAATCCCATGTGGCCATCATTCTGTCAATGTCGGAGACAAGATGTAGAGGTCAGGGACAAGATGTGGTCAGGTCCAAATGCTGGTTATTCGCCGGGATGCGAAGACTGTTGAAAATTGGCCTCGCCTGTGACAAAAGGCGTGTCAAATGTGACGGGACGCGACGATCCGCTTCTGCAGAATGTGATAAGAAGTAGGAAAAACAAGAACTTATTCACATTTTGGAACGCAGTTTGGGAGAGTTTGAGCCGGGTTTTCGGTCAAATCGCCAGGTTCCGTACCAAAAGCCATTCCCGGCAAGAATATACCGGCAGGCTGTGAACGGCAGAGGCCGTGGCAGTCTCATTGGTGAAAACAAAGGTTTTACGATGCAGGTCACCGAAACGCTCAACTCCGGTCTCAAGCGAGAGATCAAGATCACCGTGCCGGCCGGTGACATGGAAGCCAAGCTGATGGCGCGGCTTTCGGATGCCCGCAACAAGGTCCGCATCAACGGCTTCCGCCCGGGCAAGGTGCCGGTACAACACCTGCGCAAGGTCTACGGCAAGTCGTTCATGGCCGAAGTGGTCAACGAAATCCTCAACGATTCGACCCGTTCGATCATTACCGGGCGTGGTGAAAAGGCTGCCATGCAGCCCGAAGTCATCATGACCGAGGACGAGAAGGAAGCCGAGAAGATCCTGGCCGGCGGCGCCGACTTCGAATTCCGCCTCAACTACGAGATCATCCCGGCGATCGAGATCAAGGACTTTTCCGACATCAAGGTGACACGCCAGGTGTTCGACGTGCCTGATGCCGAGATCGACGAGCAGGTCCAGCGTGTTGCCGAATCGGCGCGCAGCTACGAGCCGAAGACCGGCAAGGCCGCCAATGGCGACCGCGTCACCATCGACTATGTCGGCAAGATCGACGGCGAAGCCTTCAATGGCGGCGCGGGCACCGATCAGCCGCTGGTGTTGGGTTCGAAGGAATTCATCCCCGGCTTCGAGGATCAGCTGGTCGGCGCCAAGGCCGGTGACGAAAAGCAGGTCACCGTGACTTTCCCGGAGAACTACCAGGCCGCGCATCTTGCCGGCAAGGAAGCGACCTTCGACGTCACCGTCAAGGAAGTGTCCCAGCCCGGCGCGCTGGAAATCAACGACGAGACCGCCAAGAACCTCGGCCTGGAGTCGCTGGAGCGCCTGCGCGACGTCGTACGCGGCCAGATCGAGAACCAGTTCGGCGCCATGACGCGCCAGAAGGTCAAGCGCCAGCTGCTCGACCAGCTCGACGCGGCTTATTCGTTCGAGGCGCCGTCGAAGCTCGTCGACGCCGAGTTCAACAACATCTGGGCGCAGGTCAATCGTGACCTGGAAGCAGCCGGACGTACCTTCGCCGACGAAGAGACGACGGAAGAAGAGGCGCGTGCCGAGTATCTGCGGCTTGCCGAGC
>NZ_RZTF01000078.1:0-2633 GCF_004023175.1 Mesorhizobium sp. M7A.F.Ca.MR.362.00.0.0 | reverse complement strand
CGCAACAACCCGGAAGCGGTGAACACGCTGCGGGCGCCGATGTTCGAGGAGAAGGTGGTCGACCATCTGCTCGGTCAGATTTCGGTCACCGACGTCAAGGTCAGCAAGGAAGAGCTGATGGCCGACGACGAAGAGGACGAGACCTCCGTCAAGGCGAAGCCGGCGAAGAAAGCCGCCGCCAAGAAGGCCGACGCCAAGAAGGCCGACGACGCGGAAGAGCCCAAGAAGAAGGCCGCGCCGAAGAAGAAGGCCGCCGAATAACACCAGCGCTCCGCTGAAACAGGAAGGCCGCCCTCGAGGCGGCCTTTTTCGTTGCCAAACTGCAACAGCCGCCATGCTTCGCGAGCGACGGCCTGTGGCGACCAAGCTTTGATCATTATCTGCGCTTCTATTGCAAGCCGCTTGGTTGTTGGAGGGCGTGTTGAGACTGTTCGTCGAATTGGGACTCGCTTCGGCAATCGCGCTGATCCTTGTCTCGGTCTGCGGCATTGCCCAGGCCGGTACGGTGCCTGACAACTGGCGCTTCGGCACGAGTGAAGACGGCCTTGTCACGGCCTCGCTCTACGCCACCAACAAGCTGATCACCGGCGGCGGTGCCTTGAGCTACAGCCCGATCCTGACGATTGCCTGCCGGGCAAACGGCGAGCCGCATTGGACTGAATGGCTGCAATTGAACGACGCTGTTTCGGCCAGCCGCAAGATCACCATGTCGATCACGGTCGATCAGGAGAGCAAGTTCGATGAAAGCTGGGCGGTCGGGCCGCGCGGCCGGATGCTGGTGCGCGATGGCGCCGATGGCATCAGGCGCCTTGTCGCCGCGAACCGGCTCCAGCTTTCGTGGCGGTTCGGGCTGCTGGCGGGGCGCGGCGAGGCCGATTTCGACCTCGCCGGGTGCGGCGAAGCGGTCAATCAGGTAGCCGGCAGCTGCAACACCGATCCGCCGTGAACGGATCGTGAGCCAGGGCGGCGACAGGAATGGCTTGCTCAGGACCTCAAAATCTCTTGCTCAGGACCTCCGGCTGTCAGAACGCGACGACATCACCAGGCAGTAGCGCAAGTTCGGCCACGATGCCGCCGCCTGTCGTGGCATTGCTAACCGATCCATTCATGTTGGCGGTGCCCGCTAACGGCACCATTTTTCGACGGCAATTGCAATTGCCTTGGTGCAATCGACGAGATCGCGCACCGAAACGCGTTCGTTCGGCTGATGCGCCTGCGCGGGGTCGCCGGGACCGAAATTGACGGTCGGCGTGTTGCCGAGGCCGGTCGGCAGGCCGATGTCGCTGTGCGCGCCAAAACCACTCAGGACCGGCGAGAGATTGGCTTCTTTGACGGCCTCCTGGAAGACGCCGACAAAGGGATTGTCCGCTGGGATTTCGGCGCAATCGGCGTCGAGGATCCACTCGACGCGGGCGGGGTGCTTTCGCAGGTAGGGGTCTGCCTGGCAGACATTGGCTATGTGCTCTTCGATTTCGCGTTTGACGTTGCCACCCAGTTTGAACTCGTCGTGCTCGCTCGGCAGATATTGAGCGTCGATGATGATCTCGCCGCGCCCTGCCATGGAGGACGGATGTTCGCCGGCGCTCATCTGGGTGACGATGATCTGGTTGGGCAGGTCCATCAACGGATGGTTCTTTCTGGGATCGAACATCCAGCGCCGGTTGAGGATGTCGATGCCGTCGAGGATTTGCCGGCAAAGCTGGACGGCATCGACCGGGCCGCTCGAATACCAGGCATTGGGCGTCAGCTCCGCATGCCCGCCTATGCCGTCAATGATGATCTTCCCCCACAGAATGCCGTGACAGAGCGGTGCGATCTTGTTCGCCGTCGGTTCGGTCATGATGCCGGCGTCGGCGTGAAAGCCGCGATCGACCATGGCCAGCGACCCCATGCCGCCGATTTCCTCGTCGACGACGGTGGTGAAGACGACGTCTCCGGACAGGGCAATGTCGAGTCCCTTCAGGATCTCGACGGCCATCAGCATGCAGGCGACGCCGCCTTTCATGTCGACCGTACCGCGGCCGTGTAGAAATCCGTCCTTGAGGACGGGCTGGAACGGGTCGGTCGTCCAGTGCCCGGCGGCGCCGGGCGGGACGACATCGATATGGCCGGTCAGCATGATGGAGCGACCGCCGCCCGTGCCCTTCAAGACGCCGCCGAGATTGGGCCGGCCTTCGAACGTCCTGCCTTTGTTGGCGCCGGCCCGCCCCTTGTATTTTTCGTAGAGTGCAGGGCCATCCGGGTCCCATAGATCGGTCGAGAAGCCGAGCGCCTCGATCCGCTTTTGCAGATAGAGCTGGCAATCACGCTCGCCGGGGCCGGCCTCCTTTGGATCGGATTTCACGATCGAGGGGAAGGCGACGAGATCGCTCAGCGTTTGGACGATACGGTCAGCGCTTGCCTCGACGCGCGCGGCAATGATCTCTTCCATGGACGGCATCATGATCTCCAACGTTGGGAAAGTCGGTCGGCGAGAAGGACGAAAACCAGAAGGGCGCCGACAATCCCCACCTGCCAAACCGTGTTGATGTTCAATTGCAGAAGGCCGGTCTTCAGCGTGACCAGCAGCAGGACGGCCGCGAACACGCCGCCAACGCCACCGCGCCCTCCGGTGATGGCGATGCCTCCAAGCA
>NZ_RZTF01000790.1:0-1054 GCF_004023175.1 Mesorhizobium sp. M7A.F.Ca.MR.362.00.0.0 | reverse complement strand
TCGGCGACACCTTCTCCCACAAGGGGAGAAGGGGGAGCCCACATTCCAACGCCGGTAACTTCCGAAGGTCCGTCTCAAGCTTCGACATCGGCCTCATCACCTCAATCCACAAAGATCAGCGCCGGCGTTTCCAGCAGCGTCTTGATCCGCTGGATGAACACCGCCGCATCCCACCCATCGATCACCCGATGGTCGAAGCTCGACGACAGGTTCATCATCCTACGCGGGATGAACTGGGTGCCGTCCCACACCGGCCGCACCATCATCTTGTTGACGCCGATGATTGCCACTTCCGGATGGTTGATGACCGGCGTCGTCGCCACGCCGCCCATGGCGCCGAGCGAGGTGATGGTGATGGTCGAGCCGGACAGCTCGTCGCGTGTCGCCGTGCCGGACTTGGCCGCCTCGGCCAGCCTGATGATTTCTGCGCCGCACTCCCAGATGTCGCGCGCCTCGGCATGTTTGACGACAGGCACCACCAGCCCCGACGGCGTCTGCGCGGCGATGCCGATATGGATGCCGCCATGCTGGTGGATGATGCCGGCCTCGTCGTCGAACAGCGAATTGAGATTGGGCTGGTCCGCTATCGCCTTCACCATGGCCCGCATCAGGAACGGCAGCAGCGTCAGCTTCGGCCGCTCCACGCCACCCTTACCTGGGCGCTTCTCCTTGTTGAGCGCGGCGCGCAATTCCTCCAGCGCGGTGACGTCGATCTCCTCGACATAAGTGATGTGCGGGATGCGCGATTTCGACAGCGACATCTTCTCGGCGATCTTGCGCCGCAAGCCGACCACCTTGATATCCTGGATCGCATCGTTGCGGGCGAGGCCGGATGTCCTGGCAACCTGCGGCCCGCGCGCCAGGAAGGCTTCGATGTCCTCATGGCCGATGCGGCCGGCAGGGCCGGATCCCGCAACCTGCCTGAGATCGATGCCGGCTTCTTTTGCCCGCAGACGAACAGCCGGCGAAGCCAGCGGTCTTTCGCCCTCGGGACGCGGTGCGCCGGCAGGCGTGGCAACTTGAGATGTCGGCGCCGTACCCCCACCCCTAGCCC
>NZ_RZTF01000789.1:0-1062 GCF_004023175.1 Mesorhizobium sp. M7A.F.Ca.MR.362.00.0.0 | reverse complement strand
GCTTAACCGCCCCACAAAGCCTTATGATTTCCGAGAAGCAAGGCGAGTTGCTGGCTCGAGGCTTGGCCCGAAATCGAGGTCCTGCAGCGTGGCGCATGGCTCGGGTCGCTGCTGCGGTACAGGTCCCTCACCGCCCCACCATCTCGCCCGCCTGCACCTCCGGATAGCGATCATTCACCGGTTTGTTCATTTATAATAGCGCACGATCATAACTGGACATTGTGGTAGCTCGTACATGCCTGAAGGCCCCGGCGCGCCGACCCAGCGCCGGGGCCTTTTTACTTCCGCAAATTCCATTCCAGCAACGCGGGCACTTCGCAGGATGTCGCAATCCCGCGCTTGCGATGATACGCCGGACAGCGAATTGCGCGAGTCAAACGAATTTGGGTTCCTCAAATATAGAATCGTCGACACCGATCCTGATGGATCCAGCCTCGACGACGAAAACAACCATCTACAAACGGAATATTCAACGTTGCCGAGAGCTCCCGGTGTTCCGTCGAACCCGACATTCGCGAGGTCAGCGGTCACCAACGATCATGGTGATCGCCAGCATCTTTCGTATTCACATGGCCGTCGGCCGGGTACTTTCCCGAGGCCATGACGTGAGTCTGGTGGGTCTTCCAAGCGCCGATTTGGCCGGGTAGGGTTTGCAAGGGGGGCGAACAACCGGATGAACGAACGGAATGATACTGGAAAAACTGCGCGCCTGTTGGGCGTTTAGCCCGACCGTCCATAGGAATGTCGCCCTGGTCGAAGGCTTTCTGAAGGGCAAGAGTTTCGCCGACCTGGCGCAGGAACATGGCCTGTCGAAATCGAGGGTGCGCCAAATCATCGACAAGGCTGATCGGCTTGTGGGCGGCGGCATCCTGACCAAGGCTGAATCGTCCAAGGCCTCGCCTCGATCCGATTTCATGGTCGACTATCCGTATGTGTGGAACCTGGCCGAGATGCACCGGCTCGGTAGCGTCACGCCGCACCATTTCTTTGCGGAGCTGGAGCGCGCCGGATCGCTGGAGCGGCTGGTTGACCAGATGAAGCGGTTGCCGTGGCGCGCACCAA
>NZ_RZTF01000788.1:0-1066 GCF_004023175.1 Mesorhizobium sp. M7A.F.Ca.MR.362.00.0.0 | reverse complement strand
GCGGAGTAGAGGGCCATTTCCACCTGCTCCCTTGTGGTAGGGCCGAAGCCTGCGTCGGCACAGGGCAGGGTAAGCACGGCAAAGCGGCGATGTCCGAGTTCGGTCAGGTGGCGGGCTGCCAGGCCAGCCCCGGCAATGTTGTCGACGCCGATCGCTGCAACGGCGTCGTCGTCGTCCGAATCGAGATCGAGCGCGACAAAAGGGAGTTTGCGTTCACGCGCCAGTTCGACCAGCCTTGAACCGCCATCGACGCAAAAGACGATGAAACCGTCGACCAGCGCACTTTGGATGTTCCAGGCAAGCTGTTCGTTGTTGGCTGCGGAGACCAGCGAAATCCCCGCACCGGTCGCGTCGCAGGCCTGCGAGATGCTGGCCATCATCACCCGGGCAAAGGGGTCGTCGAAGAAATAGGAGAGGGGTTCCGCGGTCGCGACACCGATGGCATTGACCTTGCCGGCGCGCAGCAGCCGGCCCTTGGGATCTGGTCCGCCATATCCCATGGCCTCGGCTGCCGCCTTGACCCGCTCGCGGACCTCCTCGCGCACGATGTCCGGCCGGGCGAACACGTTGGACGCGGTGCCGTGCGACACGCCGGCCGCCTTGGCAATGTCCGCCAGACGGACCGGTCTTGTCTTTGCAGAGGTCAATGGCGCCATCTTCGTCTCCTGAATTCCTTCCATCTAACACTTTCGTTGGATCGGTTCAAATTTTGACTTGATCACAGTCTCGGCAAGGCGTATGTTTGAATCGATCCAAGCAAACGGCGGTTCTCTAAATTGGATCGGTTCAACATATTTAGGGGAGTTGTGCCATGCATCCCGTCAATTTTCTGTTCGAAGATATTTACCGCAACGACTGGAGCATCTCGTCGAACACCACGACGCAGAAGCGCCGTGGCAAAGCCAGCCCATGGGTTCGCGAGTTGCGGTTCCTTGTGGAGCGCAAGCGGAGCTGATCGGGGTCGGTTTTTCGCGCCTGTCGATTGGATCGATTCAAGGACTAAAGGAGCGCACATCATGCATCCCGTCAGCTATCTGTTCGAAGACATCTACCGCAACTATTGGGG
>NZ_RZTF01000787.1:0-1072 GCF_004023175.1 Mesorhizobium sp. M7A.F.Ca.MR.362.00.0.0 | reverse complement strand
ATCAAACGGCTGCGTTATCAAGCGCTGCTCGCAGAACGGCAATACGATCGGGTTGACCCAGACAATCGGCTGATCGCGGCAGAGTTGGAGCGCCGTTGGGAGAGGGCTCTGCGTGAGCTTCGTCAAGCGGAGGATGCACTTGAGCGCCATCGCGCGATGCAAAGTCAATCTGACGATCTGACGCCGACAGAACAGAATGATTTTATCGCTGCCAGTTCGCAACTTCCTGAATTTTGGCAGAGACCTGACATAGAGTGGGGACGCAAGAAAGCCTTAATACGCAGCTTGATCGACAAAGTGATCCTGCAACGGGTGGTCCGAGATCGGATTACGATCCGCATCGTTTGGCGAGGCGGTGAAGTTACCGAACGCGAGGTCGAGCCGAGAGTTCATGCCTTGAGCGCCCTGTCTCGCGGCGCCGAGATGGAGGTCCGGCTGCTCGAACTGGCTCATCAAGGGCTCGACGACACGGCAATAGCTGCCAGACTGACTAAGGAAGGTTTCCGCTCACCGCGCCGCAGCTACGTTCCTGTGCGCACCGTCCAGGTCGTCCGACAAGGCCATCGCGTATTGAGGCAGTCTACACCAGCCCGCTCTCACCACATTCCCGGGTGGCTATCGGTGTCTGAATTAGCGATGGCGGCGGACGTTTCTCGCTCCTGGATACGGCATCGAATCCGCAATGGCGTGATCAGTATCCACCAAAGCGCCACTCACAAACGCGTTCTGTTTCCAGATGCCGCTGCAACAATCGCCGCAATAAAAGAGCTCAAATCCGGCGTGCGGCAACACCTCGACTTTACTCAATCCGCTACCGAATGAGGGTATCAACATGATAGTTCGTACGACCCGGCCAGCTTCAACGACAGACTTCTTTGGGTTTGAAAGGAACGATGTCGGAAGCGGAGTTGCACTTCCTCAAGGCGCGCATGCGCGGCGGCCAACTCAACAAGGCAAGCCGCGGCGATCTGAAGATAGGCCCGCCCGTGGGCTTGGTCTACTTGCCCGATGGCACCCTCGCACTCGACCCGGACGCCGAGGTGCAGGCCGCGCTCCGCATGGTGTTCACCAC
>NZ_RZTF01000786.1:0-1076 GCF_004023175.1 Mesorhizobium sp. M7A.F.Ca.MR.362.00.0.0 | reverse complement strand
TGCGCGCTGCGTTGACCGGCAAAAGCACCTCGCCGGGCGTGTTCGACGTGCTCGCCGTGCTCGGCCGCGAGGAAAGCCTGGCGCGCATCTCAGATCAAATCGATTAGGAGCAAACTGGCCCAAGAAGATTGGCATTGAAAGGCGGGTTTCGCAGTGCAACATTAGGCCTTGGCCCAATCTGGCACGCACCTCCTGAAATGCGGTGGCGAATACGCGCATTGCGGTGATTTTCGACGTGTCGCTCTGCAGAATTTTGCCTTTGCCGGCATGAGGAAACAAGAAGGAGTTTGCAATGACCGAAGCTGCGAAAAAAATGGATTTGGGCGGCAAGACCCAGGAGGCCACGGCAACGCTTGCATTCGCCGGCAAGACCCATGAATTCAAGGTGCGAAGTGGTTCGGTCGGGCCTGATGTCATCGACATCGCCTCGCTCTACTCAACCACCGGCGCCTTCACTTACGATCCGGGCTTCACCTCGACGGCAAGCTGCGAGTCCGAAATCACCTTCATCGACGGCGACGCCGGCATCCTCCTCCATCGCGGCTATCCGATCGACCAGTTGGCCGAACATGGCGACTTCCTCGAGGTCTGCTATCTCCTGCTCTACGGCGAATTGCCGACCAAAGCGCAGAAGGACGACTTCGACTATCGCGTGACGCGCCACACCATGGTGCATGAGCAGATGTCGCGCTTTTTCACCGGCTTCCGCCGCGACGCGCACCCGATGGCGGTGATGTGCGGCGTGGTCGGCGCGCTGTCGGCCTTCTACCACGACTCCACCGACATCTCCGACCCCTACCAGCGCATGGTTGCCTCCATGCGGCTGATCGCCAAGATGCCAACGATCGCGGCGATGGCCTACAAATACCACATCGGCCAGCCGTTCATTTACCCGAAGAACGAACTGAACTTCGCCGCCAACTTCCTGCACATGTGCTTTGCCGTGCCGTGCGAGGAATACAAGATCAACCCGGTGCTGGCGCGCGCCATGGAGCGCATCTTCATTCTGCACGCCGACCACGAGCAGAACGCCTCGACCTCGACCGTGCGTCTCGCCGGCTCTTCGGGCGCCAACC
>NZ_RZTF01000785.1:0-1076 GCF_004023175.1 Mesorhizobium sp. M7A.F.Ca.MR.362.00.0.0 | reverse complement strand
CGCCGCTCGTCGTCGCCGGGTCCGCATATGCGAAGACGGACCGGCCCGCTGGGACATTGCCGGCAATACCTGCAAGGCGGACCGCCTCACGCATCAATGCGATCAGGATCGTCGCCACGCTGCCCGCAACCACGCCCCATCCCGCCGCCTTGATGTTCGCCGCGCCGCTGGCCGCGAACAGGAAGATCACGCCGATCGCGGCCGCCGTCACATAGGGCAAAGTGAGACCGATGCGTCCGAGCATCAGCTTTGCCTGAGCGGTCTTGCCGAAGGCTGCGAGCCAGTGCTCGATGCCCGGCATGAGGATGGTCACCCCGACCATCATCATCGCCGGGATCAGGGCGAGGGCGATCCTATTCGCCGTCACGGCCGAAGGCCTCCGCGCCGATTGCGGTCAGGCGCGAGCGCTCCGCATCGTCGCCGTTGATGCGTGCCGCCGCGTCGATCAGCAGGCCGAGCAGCAGCGCCCGCTTCTCGTAACGGAGACCAGCTTTCGCAATCAGGCCGCCCAGCTCGATCTTCTCGCGCGTATCCTTTTTTCGTGCGTCGGCCGCTTGGCTCCGGCGCATTCGCTCAAGCCTCGCTAGCGCTGCCCGCAGCCGCGCCAGTTGCGACCGTCGCGGGCGGAGCGCCTGCACTCCTGCCCTCACCGGTGTTTCTCTTTCCGGTCGCAGCTCCCTTGCCTCCGCGAAAGCGCCCGGCGATTTCCTCGAACGCCGCCTGAAGCGTGGCCTCCTCGATCTCGATCTCGCCGAGTCCGGCTTTCAACGCGATCCGGCCGATGCGCTCGGCCTCGCGCGTCTCGGCCTGCTTGAGCTGGTCCTGCAGGCGGGCGATTTCTTCACGTATCTTTGATGACGGCTTCTTCATTCCGGTCGCGTCTCCCAAAAGTCTTGTGGCGTTTGTTTCGCCGCAAGACTTTCTCAAAAGCACGTCCGGAGGAACGTGCAGATTTGCACGTCGGCAAGGCCGACACTTTGGAGGATCATCCGGCCGTTCCGAAGGAGCGGCATCCAAGGGCGCAATTATACGTCGCTGGCGCGACGTGTTGCGTTGAGGCCTGACACGGCCCGCCG
>NZ_RZTF01000784.1:0-1086 GCF_004023175.1 Mesorhizobium sp. M7A.F.Ca.MR.362.00.0.0 | reverse complement strand
ATATAGGATGGCGAATATATATTTCTGTGCAACAATTTTAAGTACAGGCTAAGATCGCTCTTAGCGTACTGTGGTTATTGTTCGTGCTTACGCGTCAATTTCTTGGTTCGACATTCACCACATACACTGGTGTATCAATACATTCGTAAAAACGGAGACAAGATAGACGTGAAATTCTTCATGTCCTTTAATGGAATTGAGTAAACAGTACAACAACATGACGCCACGGGCGTCAAAAGCATAACTAAAAGAAACAAGAAAAACAACGGCAGAAAACGGTAACAAACCAAAGGAAAATAAAACAGCTGACTGCAAAACGCACAACATCAAATATCATATGGCAGTGTCACTCGCCCCCACGCCACCACCGGAAACCCTTGAGCGTTGCGGAGGGAGTCGGGGTTCGCGAAATTATCGGCTTCTTCGCACCACCAAGACGGGAGAGCTAGCCACCAGTCACACGCCGGGTAAGGGCCGCCATAACACGGGAGCCGCCGCGTCAGCCGATAATGACTACTCATTTCAGTGAAGTTTCCGTTGGCAACACAGCGACGAGCCTCGGCCTCCATCATGTAGAGGTACGTGATTGTAACATTAGGCGCACCGGCATGGATTGCCCACAGAATCGTGCGGGGACCGAGGTACTGCGCCATCGCGTTAGGACCGATACCCTGGAATGGGTCGCCAACGATCCAATTAGCCATCGTGAGAGAGGTGCTCGTGATAGAAGAAAGAAATTTTGTGGTGTTCGGGGAGAGTACGAATGAAGACAGAGGAGATTTGATTGTCCGTGGTGAAATGGGAAGATGAAATGAGGCTTATATAGAGAAGGAGCACTCTTCCTATTGGACCACAATTTTTACAATCTCGAAAGGGCGCAGTTTGCCGTTTCGGTGCAATACAAGGCATCTATTGGGTGTGTGTCCATTCGGTTGCATAGAGTCGCAGCTTCCTGTGCAGGCGTTGACTCTCGCTACAGTTCAAAGGGCGCAACTTTAGCGTTCTGTAAGGGGCTGCCGAATTGCTAAGTCAACAACGCGTCACATTGGAGTTTTGGCTTGGCTTGGCTTGGCTTGGCTTGGCTTG
>NZ_RZTF01000783.1:0-1086 GCF_004023175.1 Mesorhizobium sp. M7A.F.Ca.MR.362.00.0.0 | reverse complement strand
ATTCCTTCCCACCTCGAGATCATCAAAGGTCGCCCAGGCTGTAACGCTAATCCCGCCCGCCCTGCCTCCATTACCGTGCCATCAGCCGAACAGGACGCACTATGAAACCTTCGCCTTGTCCTTCGGCCGTCGCGGCCGTGCCGGAAGAACGCCGACGCCATAATGGGATGCCATCATGCCGTAGCTGCGATTGATCTCGGGATCGTAGAAGCTGGCGCGGCTGACACCCGACTTCAGATTGTCGGGGACGATCAGGCGGGGAACGCCATCAAAGAAACGAAACATCCTGACGTGTGAACCAATCCAATCAGGCAGTGTCTGGGTCCAGGTGGCTTCGGCATAGGTGAAGCTGGACGCTCCCAGCACTGCCACAAAGATCTCCGCCTCACGAATCTCGCCGGTGTCTCGATCAACGATCGGGATCTTCTTGCCGGAATAGTCGACGAAGCCCTTGTCGTCGGCGGCGTGTTCCTGGCGCATCGTCGGGGAAAGCCGCTGTTCGAAGCTGCGAAAGAGCTCGCAGAACCGGCTGTAGCCATATCCGTCGGGATGACTTCCTCGATACTCCTCCCACAAGATGAGGAGCGTGACGCCCGGCTTCTTGAGCTCCACGGCAAGATTGGCCCAGTTCGGCTCTGTGCGCCGCCGCGTGCCCTGTTTGACGCCATTGCGAGCGAAGAGTTTGTTCTCAAGCGCGTCATCGGTCAGCTCGCTTGGCAGGGGCCAGCTCAACCCGATTGCCGCTGCGCGCTGCAGATTATCCTGCACCGTACTGCGTGCTATTCCCAGCACGACCGCAATCTCGCGGGAGCTGGTCCCGCTTCCGGCAAGCCGAAGCATTTGTCTCAACTGTCTCATGGTCAGCCTTCTCTTTGCCGGCATCAAAATCTCCTCGTCCGTAGCGAGGTATTTGATGCCAAAGTTGCTGACCCAGGAGGTGATCTTCAGTGCCGAAAACTGGCCGGTCTTTGGTTGGAACGCTGGCCGGCTTCAAATCGGAATGCCGTCCGGATTTTGATCGGAATCCCGTCCGGTCATTCCCTGGAATCCGCAGTCATTGCCCAATTGCGTGCACAGGCCGTTGAC
>NZ_RZTF01000782.1:0-1098 GCF_004023175.1 Mesorhizobium sp. M7A.F.Ca.MR.362.00.0.0 | reverse complement strand
CATCGACTGGAAGGAGGTCGCCTGGTCGGCCTGGATCGAGCCGGTCAGCCGGCCGGTGTCCTGCTGCGGGAAGAACCCCTTGGGGATGGTGACGTAGAGATATCCGTTGAGGCAGAGCGTCGCGGCGAGCACTGCCATGACCAGCAGCGGGTTATCCAGCGCCCAGGACAGCGACCGGCGGTAGCCTGCCAGCATGGCGTCGAAGACGCGCTCGCTGAAGCGGTAGAGGCGGCCGTGCGTGCGTTCCCCTTCGGGGCGCAGCAGGATCGAGCACATCATCGGCGTGGTGGTCAGCGAAACGGCGAGCGAGACCAGGATTGCGGCCGACAGCGTGATGGCGAATTCGCGGAACAGCCGGCCGACAATGCCGCCCATCAGCAGGATGGGGATGAAGACGGCGATCAGCGACAGGCTCATCGACAGCACGGTGAAGCCCACCTCCTGCGCACCCTTGATCGCCGCTTCGATGCGACCCATGCCGGCCGAGATGTGGCGGGAGATGTTCTCCAGCACGACGATTGCGTCGTCGACGACGAAGCCGGTGGCGACCGTCAGCGCCATCAGCGACAGATTGTCGATGCTGAAGCCGAGCAGGTACATGGCGCCCAGCGTGCCGACCAGCGACACCGGCACCGCCACAACAGGCACCAGTGCGGAGCGCACGTCGCGCAGGAAGGCGAAGACGACCAGGATCACCAGGCCTATGGCGATCATCAGCGTCTGTGCGACTTCCCAGAGCGAGGCGCGGATGGTGGTCGAGCGGTCGACCGCCAGCGACAGGTCGATGGCCGGCGAGATCGCAGCCCGCAGCGAGGGCATCAGCGCCTTCACCCGGTCCACCGTGGCGATGATGTTGGCGTTGGGTGAGCGGTTGAGGATGATCAGCACGCCCGGCTTGCCATCGACCAGACCGGCATTGCGGATGTTCTCGACAGAATCGTTGACCTGACTGGCGTCGGAAAGCCGCACCGGCGCGCCGTTGCGATAGGCTACCACCAGCGAGCGATAGGCGTCCGCATGGTTGGCTTGGTCGTTGGCGTATATCTGATAGCGCTGCGAGCCGAAATCGATGGCGCCCTTCGGACTGTGGGCATTGGC
>NZ_RZTF01000781.1:0-1127 GCF_004023175.1 Mesorhizobium sp. M7A.F.Ca.MR.362.00.0.0 | reverse complement strand
AGATGCTGTAGAGCGGGCTGCCGCGGAACAGCACGACGGGCGCGGTGCGGATCAATGTCTTGACCACCCAGAAGCGGAAGTAGCGCACGCCCCAGATGGGAAACGCCTCCGCCTTCCAGCGGCCGACCAGCACCCATTTGGCGAGGACGGCAAAGCCCGACATGCCGAAGAACACGGCGGCCGAAAGCGCCACGCACCTGATGTACAGCTGCAGCGGATCGTCGAGTGCGTCATACATCCAGTTGAGGCCGCCATTGATCGCCCACAGGGCGCCGTAGCTGTAGAGGCCGTAGAACATCAGCTGTGCGGCCCCGCAGGTCCAATAGGCGAGATTGGAGGCCCGGCGGGTGAGGACGGGCTCGTTGGTGGCCATAGTCATCTCGTCCGCTACGCCGAGATGCAGCGCGAGCCGCGCCACGGTCGGGTGGAGGTAGATGTCGCGCATCGACGCCGTCGCCCATTCCTTCCTGGTGCGCAGGCGGGCGCAGAAATGCGCCATCAGCAGAGAGTTGGCGCCGAGATCGTCGAAGAAATTGTCCTCGACGGACACTTCTTCGAATTTCAATACGTCGGCCAGCGCGTCGGCCAGGAAACGCTCGTCGTCATTGGCGGGCGCGACCATGGCGCGATCGCCCGAAAGCCGCACGCTTGTCGGCTTCGGCAGCTGGCGCAAATCCACCTTGTTGGAAACCGTCATCGGGATGACAGGCAGTTCCTCGAGATAGGAGGGCACCATGTAATCCGGCAGCCGCCGCTTCATCGTCCTGGCGAGGTCGGCGCGCGAGATCGCCTTCTGGCCGGCCTTCGCTGCGAAATAGGCGACGAGTTCGACGCGGCCGGGCTCGATCTCCCAGGTGGTGACGGCGGCCTGGGCGATTTCGGGCTGGTCGAGCAGCACCGCCTCGATCTCGCCGAGCTCGATGCGGTAGCCGCGGATCTTCACCTGGGTGTCGATGCGGCCGTTATACTCGATCTCGCTTTGGTCGTTGATGCGGCCAAGGTCGCCCGTGCGGTAGATGCGCCTGGACGGATTGTTCGGCAGGCCGACGAAATCGGCGATGAATTTCTGTTCGGTCAGGTCAGGCCTGTTGAGATAGCCGACCGCGAGCCCGATGCCGGCAATGCCG
>NZ_RZTF01000077.1:19769-20405 GCF_004023175.1 Mesorhizobium sp. M7A.F.Ca.MR.362.00.0.0 | reverse complement strand
GCAAGGCCGGACGCCATGTCGTCCAATATCTGGTCGAGCAAGGCTGCCAAGTGCTCAACATCGACACCAAGCCGCTCGACAATCCCAAGGTGCGCACGCTGATCACCGACATCACCGACAGCGGGCAGGTGTTCAACGCACTGTCGAGCTATATGGGCCTGCATGAATTCGACCCCTCGCTGCGCCCGCAGCCGGTCGATGCGGTGGTGCATTTCGCCGCCATCCCCCGCATCATGATCACCACCGACAACGAGGTGTTCCGCATCAACGCGCTCGGCACCTACAATGTCGTCGAGGCGGCGGTGAAGCTCGGTATCCGCAAAATTGTCATCGCCTCCAGCGAGACGACCTATGGGCTTGTGTTCGCCAACGAGCCGCGCGATCCCAAATATTTCCCGCTCGACGAGGAGTATGATGTCGATCCGATGGACAGCTATGCTTTGTCCAAGGTCGTCAACGAGAAAACGGCGCGGGCCTTTGCGCAACGCAACGGCACCGACATCTACGCCCTGCGCATCGGCAACGTCATCGAGCCGCACGAATATTCGCTGTTTCCGAAATGGTTCGCCGATCCGGGTTTCCGCAAGCGCATCGCCTGGAGCTATGTCGACGCGCGCGACCTCGGCCAGATCACGC
>NZ_RZTF01000077.1:19148-19759 GCF_004023175.1 Mesorhizobium sp. M7A.F.Ca.MR.362.00.0.0 | reverse complement strand
AGATCACGCTGCGCGCCATCGAGAAGGACGGGCTCGGCTATCAGGTGTTCAACGCTGCCAATGACGACACCTCGTCCGACCTGCCGACCGCCGAACTCCTGAAGCGGTTCTACCCCGGCGTGACGGTCAAGGCCGAACTCGGCGAATACGAGACGCTGCTCTCCAACCGCAAGGCGCGCGACGTGCTGGGCTTCCGCCCGGAGCATAGCTGGCGCAAATACGTCAAGCAGGACTGATCCGCGAAGCAATCGGGGCTGATCTGTGCACAGCGGGCGGCTTTGCGGTGCAAGCCGCTTGCCGCGCTTGACAGCCTGCTTAATACGGACTTTCTGGAACCCATGCGGGACGCGAAGCCGAACAAGGAAAAATCGTTGGGGAAAGCGGCCTCCGGGGACCGTCCGGGCGGCGTTCGCCGGGCGGACGCCGCGCGTATTCCAGGCTCCAGCGTCCACGCCTCGCTGGCCAGCGAAATCGGCCTCAGGATCGTGCGCGGCGACTATCCGCCCGGCACCATCCTGCCCAATGAAGCGAAATGGTCGGAGACCTTCAGCGTCAGCCGCTCGGCGGTGCGCGAAGCCATCAAGATGCTGATGGCCAAGAGCCTTTTGGCC
>NZ_RZTF01000077.1:16656-19138 GCF_004023175.1 Mesorhizobium sp. M7A.F.Ca.MR.362.00.0.0 | reverse complement strand
CCCCAAGATCGGCAGCTGGGTCGAGCCGAAGGAACGCTGGAACCTGCTCGATCGCGATGTGCTTGCCTGGTACGCGACGTCGCCGGATCGCGAAGTGTTCCTCAAGACGGTGCAGGAATTCCGCCACATCATCGAGCCGGAAGCGACCGCGTTTGCCGCCATGCGAAGAACCGACGAGCAGATGGCCGAGATCAGCCTGGCCTGCCGGGAGATGGGAGAGGCGACGAGCCTGCAGGAGCGGACCCGTGCCGACACGCGCTTCCATCTTGCCATCCTGCGGGCTTCGGGCAATGACCTTCTGGTGCCGCTCGGCGTACTGATCGAGTCCGCGTTCGATCACCTCTTTGCCTATACGACGCGGGAGATCGACGATCTCAACCACGCGCAGAAGCTGCACGAGGCGATCGAGAAGAACATCCGCCTGCAGCGCCCCGACGCCGCGCGCAATGCAGTGCGCAAACTGCTCGCCAACACAGACGGCGTCATCCGCGCCCGGTAGAGCCTGACCGGCCGCCGCTAGTCATCCTTGTCACGTCCGAAGGCGCTGCGCAGTTCGTCCTTGGCGTCCTCAAGCACTTTTTTGCGCGCGGCGGGCAAGTTCTTGCCGGCGCGGTTGATGTAAAAATTCAGCATCGACATGGCGGATTGGAAAGGCTCGGCCTTGCGCCTGTGGCTGTGTTCGGCGGATCGTTTCAGCGAGGCGGCGATCTTCCTGGCGTCGTCGGATTCGAAGACGTGATCCTCAAGATCCATTGCGTTGCTGTGCTCGGTCACCTCGGCCGACCATTTTTTCCTGGTGGCGGTCATCGCTGGACTCCTTTGCAGGGGTGGGTTGCCGGGAAAACTCTGCACATCGGCATCGGTTCCGCCTGGCTCTGGAGCCACGGATTTGCCCGCTGTGGCGCTGCTGCGGCCTGAGAATGCGCCGATAGTGGCGCAAACGGCAGCCGATCTCCGAGACCGCCGACAGGAAACGCCTTGACCCGAACCGACAGCATCCAGCCCGGCCCCGGCATCGACAGCTCCTATGCCTGGATGCGGCTTGCCATCTCGATGCTGCTGGCGACGATCGGCGCCGTAGGCATGTGGGCTGTCGTCGTCGTGCTGCCCGCGGTGCAGGCCGAGTTCGGCGTCGACCGCGCCGCGGCGTCCATGCCTTACACCGCGACCATGGTCGGTTTCGCCGCCGGCAACGTGCTGGTCGGCCGCGCCATCGACCGGATGGGTTACTGGATCCCGGCGCTGCTCTCTTCGATTGCGCTTTCCGCCGGCCTGCTGCTCGCGGCGCTGTCCACCTCGATCCTGCAATTCACGCTTGCCCAAGGAGTGCTGATCGGTGTCGGCACGTCGGTGATCTTCGGGCCGCTGATCGCCGATATCTCGCACTGGTTCAACCGTCGTCGCGGTGTCGCGGTCACGGCGGCGGCGGCCGGCAATTACCTTGCCGGGGCGTTGTGGCCGACCATCATGCCGACACTGATGAAGGCGGAAGGCTGGCGCTTCACCTATGCGGCAATCGGCATCTTCTGCCTGGTGACAATGGTGCCGCTGGTGCTGATGCTGCGGCGCGGTGCCCCGGCGGCGGCCGTCGCGGGTTCGCCCGGAAGCCGGTCGGTGCAGCCGATCTCGCTGTCGCCGGCGGCCTTGCAGGTGCTGCTGGTCGTCGCCGGGCTCGGCTGCTGCGTGGCGATGTCGATGCCGCAAGTGCATATCGTCGCCTATTGCATGGACCTCGGCTACGGCGTGGCGCATGGCGCCGACATGCTGTCGATCATGATGGCAGGCGGCGTCGTCAGCCGGCTGGCGTCCGGCTTTCTCGCCGACCGTATCGGCGCTGTGTGGACATTGATGATCGGCTCGGTGCTGCAGTGTCTGTCGCTCCTGTTCTATATCCCGTTCGACGGGCTTGCCTCGCTCTATGTGGTGTCGCTGGTGTTCGGCCTGTCGCAGGGCGGCATCGTGCCTTGCTACGCGATCATAGTGCGCGATTACATGCCGGCCAGGGAGGCCGGCCAGCGTATCGGTATCGTCATGATGGCGACCATCTTCGGCATGGCGATCGGCGGCTGGATGTCGGGCTGGATCTACGATTTGACCGGTTCCTACGCCGCCGCATTTCTCAACGGCATCGCCTGGAATTTGCTGAACCTGGTGGCGATCGGGCTGCTGTTCTGGAAGGCACGGCGCAGCACAGCCGTGACGGCCTGAGCTCACCGTGCCCAATGGTACGGGAGCTGCGCGGCTTGACATCCACCCAAGGCTGCGCGACGCCGGAAGGCGGATGGGTACGGCAACAGGCCGGTTTGGCATGACGACGGTGGCAAAGACCCTGAATATGGTTCCAAAGGCGCTTGGCTGCACAAGCCCGTCGCCAGGAGTGCGCCCTTGACCAAGCCGCGCTCGCGCCGGGGCGGCGGCCGCCCGACCATCGCGGATGTCGCGCGCAAGGCCGGCGTCGGCGCCATCACCGTGTCGCGCGCGC
>NZ_RZTF01000077.1:1085-16651 GCF_004023175.1 Mesorhizobium sp. M7A.F.Ca.MR.362.00.0.0 | reverse complement strand
GGCGCGAGCCGGAGCGTGTGTCCGAAGAGCTGCGCCGCCAGATCCAGGCCGCCGTCGACGAACTGGGCTACGTGCCGGACCCGAATGCCCGGGCGCTGGCCTCGGCGCGCGCCGAGGTGTTCGGCGTGCTGGTGCCGTCGCTGACCAACAACGTCTTCGCCGAGGTGGTGCGCGGCATCTATGACAGCCTCTCGGCCAGCCCGTTCCGCATCCAGCTTGGCAACACCCACTATTCCGGCCTCGAGGAAGAGCGGCTGTTGCAGCTGTTCGGTTCGCAACGGCCAGCCGCGCTGATCGTCGCCGGCATCGATCAGACGCCGGCTTCGCGAAAGCTGCTGGAAAGTGCCGGCTGCCCCGTGGTGCAGGTCATGGAAACCGGCCCAGATCCGGTCGACATGATGGTCGGCTTCTCGCATCTCGATGGCGGCAGGGCAGCGACCGAGCATCTGATCGAGGCCGGCTATCGCCGCATCGGCTTCATCGGCGCGCGTATGGATCCGCGCTCGCAGCGGCGGCTTGCCGGCTATCGCGCAGCGATGGAGGCCGCGGGCCTGTTCGACCCGCGCCTCGTCACCACCACGCCGGTGCTCTCCAGCGTGTCGCTCGGCCGCGAGATGTTCCGTGACGCGCTGGCCAAGGTGCCGACACTCGACGGTGTCTTCTGCAACAATGACGACATCGCCCTCGGCGTCTTGTTCGAATGCCATCGCGCCTCGATCGCGGTGCCGAAGACGATCGGCATCGTCGGTTTCAACGATCTCGACATGATGCAGGTGGCGTTTCCTTCGGTCACCAGCATTCGCACCCATCGTTATGAGATCGGCCGGCGTGCCGTCGCCATGGCGCTGGCGGCGATCGCCGGCAACAGACCGGAGCAACGGATCGTCGACCTCGGTTTCGAGCTCAAGCGCCGCGAGAGCACGGTGCGTTGAAACGCACAGGAGCGACTGTGCGAATGCCGGTTTACACGCCAATTTGGTAGCGCTACCATCTCCTCCGGGCAGGTGTATGAACGATAGTTTGCGCCTGTTTATTATACATAAGTGACAACTAATACTTGTTTATTATGGATAATATGATAGTTTTCGCCCCGCTGGCGGCGACAAGGGAGGAACCGGGTCGGCCACCACGGGCGGCCAAGGAAGCGCATGGCGAGGCGGGAGGTGCCGGTCCATCGCGCGAAAAAATCGCATTGCGAAACGACAATCAGAACTGCAATCGGGAGGATTATCGATGATCAAGTCACTTGTTGGTGGCGTCGTTGCCGCCACTGCATTCGTCATGCTCAATTCGGCCGCCATGGCCGCCGGACCCGAAATCGTATCGGGTCCTGCCGCTCAGGCGGACTGTTTCGCGCCGTGGAGCGCGGAGACCAAATTCTTCAAATATCCCAAGAAGGAAGGGCCGTTCCGCATCGCCTTTGCCAATGGCTATATCGCAAACACCTGGCGCATCCAGATGGTGCAGACGGCCAAGGCCTACGCCGCGCAACCTGAAGTCAAAGCCAAGATAAAGGAATTCAAGGTCGTCTCGACGGGCGAGGACGTGCCGGCGCAGATCTCGGCGATCAACAATTTCATCGATTCCGGCTATGACGCCATCGTCACCGACGCCCAGAATCCGACGGCCTTCGGTCCGGTCATCAAGCGCGCCAAGGAAGCCGGCATCGTTCTGGTCGCCTTCGACAACATCCTCGACACCAAGGATGCCATCAACGTCAATGTCGATCAGAAAGGCCTTGGCGAATTGTGGGCCAAGTGGCTGGTCGCCAAGATACCGAATGGCGGCAAGATCCTGGAAGTGCGCGGCGTCGCCGGCACCTCCGTCGACACCGACCGCCACAACGGCATCCACGAGGTCTTCGCTGCGTCCGGCAAGAAGTGGGACGTCACCGAAGTCGCCGGCAAATGGGATGACGGCGTGGCACAGAAAGTGACCGCCGATGCGATCGCCACCAACGGTCCGTTCGACGGCATCACCGGCCAGGGCGGCGATACCGGCATCGTGCAGGCGATGATCGACGCCAAGCATCCGTTCGTGCCGTTTGGCGGCGAGACCGAGAACGGCTTCCGCAAGTTCTGCGCCGCGCATTCGGCCGACGGGCTGAAGTGCTCGTCCGCGGGCTCGGGTCCGGCTCAGGTCGCCGTCGCCATCAAGACCGCGATCGCCGCACTCGAAGGCGAGGTGGTGCCACAAGAGGTGAAGCTGCCGCTGGCGATCGCCGAAGACCCGAACTTGAAGGAAGGCACGGATTACTTCCCCAAGGAATCCGATAATTTCTTCGTCGGCAATTCCTTCCCGACCTGCGGCATCAATTTCAGCGCCCAGGAAATCATGGGTCAGACCAAGGAAAACCAGTAAATCATCGCTGGCTGTCACCTGGCGCCGCGGCTTGAGCCGCGGCGCTTGTCTCAATCCCACAATCGCCCTGGGAGGGCCGATGGACGGCGCGGCTCCGCTCTTTCGTATGGAAGGCATATCCAAGCGCTATGGCGGCGTACGCGCGCTGGAGAAGGCCGAGCTTGTCGTCGAAGCCGGCAGCATCCACGCCATTCTCGGTGAAAACGGCGCCGGCAAGTCGACGCTGATCAAGGTCATGGCAGGTGTCGTGGCGCCCGATGAGGGCCGCATGACGCTGGACGGGCGCGAGGCGACCTTCGCTTCTCCGGGGGCCGCCAACAAGGCCGGCATCGTCTGCATCTTCCAGGAACTGTCGCTGGTCCCTGAGCTCAGCGTGGCCGACAACATCGTCATTTCCGATCCGCCCAAACGCTTCGGCATGATCGACCGCAAGGCGCAGCGCCGCATAGCCGAAGAAGCACTTGCTCGCGCCGGCGCCGCCGACATCCACCCGCTGGCGCTGGTCAAGGACCTGCCATTGTCGCGCCGCCAGATGGTCGAGATCGCCAAGGCATTGGCACGCAAGCCGCGCATCCTCATCCTTGACGAAGCGACCTCGGCGCTGACGGCAGCGGATGTCTCGAAGATCTTCGCAGTGCTCAAGCGGCTGCGCTCGGAAGGGCTGGCGCTGCTTTACATCTCGCACCGCATGAACGAGATCGCCGAACTGGCGGATCAGTGCACGGTGTTCCGCAACGGCCGCAATGTCGCCAGCTATCCAGCCGGCTCGAAGAGCGACAATGAGGTGGTCGAACTGATGATCGGCCGCGAATACAGCCATATCTTTCCGCCCAAGCCGGCGGCCGTGCCTGCCACCGCGGCCCCCAGGCTAGAGGGCCGCAAGCTCTCATGGGCCGACCGGCTGCACGACATCTCGCTGACCGTCAGGGCAGGTGAGGTGGTCGGCCTTGGCGGCCTCGACGGCCAGGGCCAGCGCGAATTGCTGCTCGCCTTCTTCGGCGTGCTGCGGGGCCTCAGCGGCCAGATCCTGATCGACGGCAAGTCGGTCTCGATCACCAGCCCATCCGTTGCGCGCGACGACGGCATCGGCATGGCGCTGATTCCCGAGGACCGCAAGACCGAAGGGCTGATGCTGCCGATGACGGTGCGCGAGAACCTGTCCTTCGCGGCGCTCGACCGGCTGTCGAAAGCCGGCATCATCGACCGTGCCGCCGAGCAGCGGCTGATCGACGACATGGTCGGCCTCCTGGCGATCAAGACGGCAGGCCTCGACATTCCGGTCGGCGCGCTTTCGGGCGGCAACCAGCAGAAAGTGGTCATCGCCAAATGGCTGATGCGCCAGCCACGCATCATCCTGCTCAACGATCCGACGCGCGGCATCGACGTCGGCACCAAGCAGGAGCTGTACCAGCTGATGCGCAAACTGGCCGACGCGGGTGCTGCGATCCTGTTCTACTCGACCGACTATGACGAACTGATCGGCTGCTGCGACCGTGTGCTGGTGCTCTATGACGGGGCGGTCAAGCGCGAGTTGGTTGGTGCCGAGATCACCGAGCGGGCGCTGATATCAAGCGCGCTCAACATCCATGGCGAGGAGAGCCCGGTGGGCCTGGGAGCAAGCGCGTGAAAGATTGGCGCTACTGGCTGGCCGAGCAGCGCGGAACTCTGCTGGCGCTCGGCATCTTCATCGTCATGTTCGTCATCTACACCTCAAACCATCCGGCGGGCTTCACCGCCAATGTCGTGCAGACGGCGTCGAACAAGGGCGTGCTGCTCGCCTTTGTCGCCATGGCGCAGACGCTGGTGGTGATCACCGCCGGCATCGACTTGTCCGTCGGTATGATCTTCCTGCTCACCAACTGCCTCGCCTCCTGGCTGGTGGTCGGCACGCCGATGCAGACGACGCTCGGTGTCATCGCCGTGCTGGCGGTGGGGCTGTTGTGCGGCGCGATCAACGGCGCCATCGTCATCTATGGCCGGCTGCAGCCGATTGTCGCCACCATTGCCACTGGCGCCGTCTATTACGGCATCGGCCTTTTGCTGCGGCCATTCCCGGGCGGCTCGGTCAATGAGGATCTGGCCGATGCGCTGACCGGCCGTGTGTTCGGCGTGGTGCCGGCGAGCCTGGTCGTCCTGCTGGCCATCGTGCTGGTGATCTGGGTGCCGTTCAGCCGCTCGGTGCTCGGCCGCGCCGCCTACGCGGCAGGCTCATCGGAGACGGCGGCCTACATGTCGGGTGTGCCGATCCGGCGCGGCAAGTTCGCTGCCTACACGCTGGCCGGCCTGCTGGCGGCGATCGGCGGACTGTTCCTGACTTTCTTCACCTATACGGGCGAGGCGGCCTATGCCAGCGGCAACTCCTACACGCTGTTTTCGATCGCAGCCGTGGTGCTCGGCGGCGTCTCGCTGTTCGGCGGCAAGGGCAGCGCCATCGGCGCCATCTTCGGCGCGCTGGCCTTCCGCACCATCGGCGACCTGTTGTTCGTCTTCGATTTCGATCCGCTCTGGCAGCCGCTGTTCCAGGGCGTTATCCTGCTGGTCGCCGTCAGCCTCGGCGCCTTCGCCCTGTTTCGGGTCCGCAACCGGCTGGAGTGGTTCCTGTGAGCGAAACGACGCTTGGCGGTATTGCCGGCCGCATGCCCAGGTTCATCCGCCGCGCCGATCCGGCGGTGCTGACGGCCTTTGCCTGCATCGTTCTCTTGCTGTTCCTGGGCAGCCTCTATTCCAGAAGCTTCCTGTCGCCTGAATATCTTCTGCAGCAGCTCAAGGTGGCTTCGTTCCTCGGCGTCATCGCAACCGGCATGATGCTGGTCATCCTGCTCGGTCAGATCGACCTGTCGGTGCCATGGGCGGTGGCGGCGGGCGCCATGATGGCCTGCGCTGCGGCGGCGTACGGCCCGGTCGGCGTGGCGCTGGCCATTCCGTTCGGTATTTTCTGCGGCATGCTGATCGGCGTCGTCAACGGCATCGGCGTCGCCTATCTGCGCATCCCCTCGATGATCATCACATTGGCCACCAACGCTGTCGCGCAAGGGCTGATGGTGGTCTACACAGGCGGCTTCTCGCCGCAGGATTCGGCAACGGGCGCGATGCGCTACCTGGCGACCGGCTTCGCCATTCCGGGCGTGCCCAACGCGGTCATCATCTGGGTGCTGATCGGAGCCGCGATGGTGTTCGTGCTGACCCGTACCAGCTTCGGCCGCACCGTCTACGGCATCGGCAACCGCGAACGCGCGGCGTATCTCTCCGGCATCGATACGCGGCGCGTGGTGATGGTCGCCTTCGCCGTCTCCGGCGGGCTCTCGGCTTTCGGCGGCGTGCTTCTGGCTGGCTATGCCTCCAAGGCGGCGCAGTCGATGGGCGACGCTTATCTGCTGCCGTCGATCGCCGCGGTGGTGCTTGGCGGCACCTCGATCCTGGGCGGGCGCGGCTCCTATCTCGGCACGGTCGCCGGTGTCATCCTCATCACGCTGCTGCAGTCCATCCTCTCCGTCATGCAGATGCCGGAGGCGGGGCGGCAGATCATCTATGGCGTCGTCATTGTCGCCATGCTGCTGCTCTACGGCCGCGCGCCGGCAAGCCGCTGACCGTGGACGGAGCGGCAGCACAGGCGCCGACGAGCGCCCCCGGCTCGGTGCCGGCCATCGTGGTTATGGGCGTCGCCGGCTGCGGCAAGTCGGCGGTGGGCATCGGGCTTGCCGCCGCTCTGGGCGTTGCCTTTATCGAGGGCGACAAGCTGCATCCGCCGGAAAACGTCGCACGCATGGCAAGCGGCGAACCGCTTACCGATCAACTGCGCGAAGGCTGGCTCGACGCGATCGGCGAGCGCATCGCGGAGTCGGTGGGCAGCGGACAGGGCGTGATTGCCGCCTGCTCGGCACTGAAGCGCAGCTACCGCGACCGGCTGAGCGGCTTCTGCCCGGAAATCGTCTTCCTCTATTTGAAGATCGACCCTGCCACGGCCAGGCAGCGTGTCGGTAATCGCAAGGGCCATTTCATGCCGGCAAGCCTGGTCGACAGCCAGTTCGCCATCCTCGAGCCGACGGCTGCGGAAGAGCGCGCCTCGACACTCGATGCCACACGCCCGGTCGGTGAGCTCGTCGCTGCCGCGGTCCGCCTGATACGCCGGTCATGAGCCTTCATCCATTCCGATGCCGGTGCTGTCCGGCGCCTCGGTCAGCCGCTGCCGGCGGGACCACGTCAGCATCTGCTCGGGGTAGAGCCTCAGCGCTTCCAGCAGGCGGTCGCGCTTGAGCAGGATGTAGTGCGCCTGCACAGCCATGTTCTTGGCGCCATCCCTGGCGGTGTCCTTTGCCGGGGTGACAGACGCCTCCGGCGTCAACTCGGGGCTGAGCACGGCCTGGTACTCGATGAAGGGAACCACTTCGAAGGTCGACATGGCAAACAGGGCGGTTCGGCCCCTGGCGGCAAAATTCGCCGGCGCCGAGGCGAGATGCGTCCAGCCGCTTTCGCCCATGGCTGCCTCGGTGAAAATCGTGCCGGCATGGACGGTGTTGGTCATCGTCACCACGCCATTCTGCTTCAGGATCTTCTGGATGCGGATGGTGACCTGATAGGCGTCGTCGCGATCAAAGGCGACCCGGCTTTTCAGGAACCGGTTTTCGACATCGATCAGCGGCGGGTTGAGGAAACGCAGGCCGAACGCGCTTTCGGAAATACCGTGGGTGTTGACGCTCACCTGATGCGCCTCGACACCGGCCTCGTATAGCGCGCGCTTGCCGATGATGGTCTGGGCGGTGAATTGATCGCACCAGAGGATGGCGCCGTGGCCGCGCTGCAAGGCCGACCGCAGCCCCTCCAGCCCCTCCAGCCGGATCGTCGGCGACCAGCGGCCAGCCACCAGATGTGCGGCGAGCTGCAGGCGGCGCCGATGGCGCGCCGCCAGCAATCCCTCGAACAGCTTGCGTGTATCGATACCATCGCCAAGCACCGCGCGTGTCGCGGCCGCGTAGGCCGGGAATTCCTTGCGCATATGGCGCTTCAGGCGAAACCTCGATATGCGGCCGCAGATCGGCGCCCACCAGCGCACCGGCAGCGCCGCTGCCACCACGAGATAGAAGACGGACAGCAGGCCTTCCCGAAGGTCCTTGTTGGAAAAGCGGCGAAGCCGGCCGGGGTGAACCAGCTTGCGGCTGAAGAAGCGCACGTCCTCCGCCCGTTCCGGGACGAAGACGTCGGCGATGATTTCAGTGCGGAAACTGGCTGCCGATGGCAGCTTGCGGGCGGCCTTGCGGGATTTTGCGAACCACCACAGCCTCATCGGTCCAGCCCGTTCTTCGACCCCCGCTTTACTGCGTCGGCTTGGGACGTGCAAGGTCATGTCCGCGCTCAAGACTTCTGCAAATTTCGCTTGCCCTATACCTGGGGGACAGGCGCGTGCAACGCGAGCTGGCGCCCGCGACGCCGGACCGCTGATCGCTGACCGGCAGTCGCTATTCCATATACGGCGTCAGCACATCTTCGATCCATTTCATGAATGCGCGGACTCGGCGCGACAGATTGCTCCGATGTGCGACGACGAGGGATACGGCGAGCGCCCGTCGACGAAAATCGGGTATGATCTCGACAAGCGCTCCACTCTCCAAGTATCGGCCAATGCCCAAAAGTGGCGCCTGAATCACACCAAGGCCGGCGAGGGCGGCGGCTTCGTAGGTCTGCGCGCTGTTGACGTGCAGCGCACCTGGCAACTGAAGCGTCGCGTAGCTGTCGCCGTCCGGATATTCCCATCCATAGGGTCTCGCGCCCAGCACCGTCGAAAAGTGAATTGTCCTATGTTCCTGACGCTGGAGATCATCCAGCGACCGAGGGACGCCATGGCGCGCCAGATAGGCGGGACTGGCAGCGTTGGCCATGCGCAACAGGCCCAACGGGCGGGCGATCAGCGTTTCGTCGCGAATGGGTCCAAGCCGCAATACACAATCGAACCCCTCTTGAACCAGATCGACTTGCCGGTCCGTACTCGACACCTCCAGCTCCAATTGGGGGTGCGCCGCCATGAAATCCGGCAAGGCCGGCACGATAGTTGTGCGCGCCACTTCGGTCGGAAGGTCGACCCGCAAACGCCCGCGAAGTGCCACGCGATCGCCTGCGAACATCGAGTGCAGATCATCGACTTCAGCGAGCAGATCGCGGGCACGGGCATGAAATGCGCGTCCGTCTTCCGTCAACCGCACGCTGCGCGTCGTCCGGTGCAGGAGCCTGACACCGAGATCTTCTTCCAGCTTCCGGACCGCCGTTGAGGCTCTCCCCTTGTGGATGCCCAGGCTGTCGGCTGCGCGGGTGAAGCTCCCCATTTCCGCTACCGTTATGAAAATGAGGATGGGTTCGAGATTTTGCATTTTCGTTTCCCGGTATTGTTTCCAAAAAAGAGAACAGTCGGTTCATTTCCTCGGTGTTTATCACGCCTGAGAGGCACAGTAAGCTTCGAATATGGGATCACCCCATCGGAGAATGACAAGTGTCTGAAACTGTGAACCTGCATCAGACACCTGAAACTATGACCTTGCATCGCGCCCTGTGGGGCGGCCGGATAATGAGCGCGTTTGTCGTTATCGCTTTGATGACAGACGGCACTGTTCAGCTTTTCGCGCCGGCACGGGTCGCGAGCATGTTGCAGGAAACCGGGTTCGCGATGGACCTGACGCGCGTCGTGGGTCCGATCATCCTCGCCTGCGCCATCCTCTACGCCATCCCGGTCACCGCCGTCCTCGGCGCGATCCTGGTGACGGGCTTTTTGGGAGGTGCCATCTGCGCCCATCTCCGCATCGGTGAGTTGGGATCGCCGCCGGAAATCATTTCCCTGCTTCTGGGCGCGATGACCTGGGGCGGCCTCTATCTACGCGATCCCCGTATCCGGGCCATTCTGCCGCTCATCCATTGAACCAACAGGGGCAGTTCTGTCCCTCAACATCAGGAGAAAACACATGTTCTTAGTAATGGGAATCACGGGAAACGTGGGCGGCGCGACGGCAAGGCATTTGCTAGCGCAAGGCAAAAAGGTGCGCGCGCTGGTCCGCGACCGCGAGAAGGCGTTGAGCTGGGCGAACCGGGGCGTGGAGCTGGTTGACGGCGATTGGAATGATTCGGCAGCCATCGAGCGGGCGCTCGAAGGCGTCGAAGGCGCGTTCGTCATGCTGCCTCCTGTCTGGGCGCCTTCGCCCGATTACAAGGAAGCAAAGGGCGTGATTGCAAGCTATGTCGAGGCGCTCACCAAGGCAGCGCCGCCGCGAGTGGTTGCGCTTTCGTCGATGGGCGCGAACAGAACCAGCGGGCACGGGGTGATCGCGGCCTTGTCCCTTCTGGAGCAAGGTTTTCGCGGCCTGACATCGCCAGTTGCTTTTGTGCGCGCAGGCGGATTCTTCGAGAATTTTCTTTTCGGGTTGCAGGTCGCGCAGGGCGGAACGCTGCCGGCTTTCTACAATCCGACAAACCGGAAATCGACCATGGTCGCGACGAACGACATCGGCGCGGAATTCGCAACGCTTCTGACCGGGCCAACGTGGTCAGGGCAGCGCATCGTCGAGCTTGGTTCGATGGTCAGCGCGGACGACGTCGCCGAGCAATTGGGCGAAGTCCTGAACCTCGACGTGAAAGCCTTTGCAATCCCGCGTGCAGGGTGGGCGGAAGCGCTCGAACAATTCGGCATCCCGAAGGGCCACAGCGGACCTGCCGAAGAAATGTACGAGGCCGTGAATGCAGGATGGATGGACCTCGGTGTGGCGGGTACGGAGCACGTAGCGGGTACGACGTCCGCACGCGCTGTATTCGAGGCTGCGTCAAATGTGAACGGGTAGGCCAAACTGTATGGGGTTCTCCTGTGATTTCGGGTGTTTGCAACCCGGGATTTGGAGAACTCCCTCCTTCATCTGTCTGAGCGCGGTCAGCTTGCAGTGGGTGGTTATATCTGCGACGTCAGCTCAACCGGGAAATCGTCATTATCGGCGTCGCGCATGGCGGCAAGGCTGCGATTGTCCAGCACTTCGGCGATCGCCTGCCGCACCTCCAGCATCATGTGGCGGACCTGGCAGGTCGCCTCGTCGCAATCCTCGCAGCGCTGATACTGCGTGCGGCTGGCGCAAGGGATCGGCGCCAGCGGCCCATCCAGCACGCGCACGACATGGCCGATCTTGATTTCGGAGGCCGGCCGGGCGAGGCGATAGCCGCCTTCCTTGCCTTTGCGGCTCTGGACGAAGCCGGCGTTGCGCAACTCGCCCAGAATGGCATCGAGGAATTTCTTCGGGATGTTGTTGGCCACCGCGATGTCATTGACGAAGGCCAATTGGCCGGCCGGCAGGCCGGACAGATGCACGAGGGCCTTGAGGCCGTATTTGCCTTTTTTCGTCAGCATGCCCAGATCAACCCATTGAAGCCCCAACCACTCGCATCTGGCGACTGTTTGTGTGCAAATAATGACGTTTTCGCCGCGCGATGATGTTTCGCGAAAACAAGCCGCCGGATTGCAGTTAGGCACAAACGCGTTGATTCTTTGTAACGTTTTGCACTGAGAAGGCGGATATTCCGCTGATAACCAGGTTTTCGGCGTTCAAAACGAAAAAAGCCGGCAGGGCGCCGGCTTTTCCGTCAACTGCGCAGATATCGCGGCCTTCAGCGGCTGCCGTAGGTCTGGTCGAGCAGGCCGCCAGCGGCGAAATGCTCTTTCTGCACTTTGTCCCAGCCGCCGAAGACGTCTTCCACCGTCAGCAGCCGGATATCGGGGAAATCGGCCTTGTATTTTGCCGCCACAGCGGCGTCGCGGGCTCTGAGGCCGTTGCGGGCGGCGATGTCCTGGCCCTCCGGCGTGTAGAGGAAGTCGAGATAGGTCTTGGCCAGATCGCGCGTGCCGTGCTCGTCGGCAACCTTGTCGACGATCGCGACGGGGAATTCGGCCAGCAGGCTGACCGTCGGAGTGACCTGCTCGAACTTGCCGTCGCCATACTCCTTGCGAATGCCGCGCGTCTCCGACTCGAAGGTGATCAGCACATCACCGATCTCGCGCTGCACGAAGGTGGTGGTCGCGGCGCGGCCGCCGGTGTCGAAAATCGGCACGTTGTTGAAAAGCTTGGTGATGAACTCCTTCACCTTGGCCTCGTCGCCCTTGAAGGCTTCGTTGGCGTAGGCGGTGGCCGCCAGATAGGTGTAGCGCGCATTGCCGGAGGTTTTCGGATTTGGGAAAATCACCTGCACGTCGTCGCGCACGAGATCGTTCCAGTCCTTGATATGCTTGGGATTGCCCGCGCGGACAAGGAAGGACGGCAGCGAATAGAAGGGCGAGGCGTTGTCGGGAAAATCCTTTTGCCAGTCGGCCGAGACGAGGTCCTTCTTGACCAGGAAGTCGATGTCGGTGACCTGGTTGAAGGTAACGACATCGGCGCCAAGGCCCTCGGCGATGGCACGCGCCTGCGCCGAAGTGCCGGCATGCGACTGATCGACCGTGACGCCCGGATGCTGCGCGATGAAGGCCTTGTTCACCTGCACGAACAGTTCGCGGCCGACGTCATAGGACGCATTGAGCAGTTTGTCGGCCGACCAGGCTTGGGAGGATGCAAGGAACAGGCCTGCGACGGTGGCAAGCCCGAGGAAAAATCGTCTCATGAAAACAGGCTCCGATGCAATTTATGGTGGGACCATAGCCGGGGTGCGTGGTGTGCGACGAGGCATGCGCCGTAGGTTCGTGGCCTCATCGTAGGAAAATATGTCGCCTAAGTCGATGAATGTTGGAATTCTGTTCCAGGGGAATGTTAACTTCGTCGGAGTTTTTCTGCGCCCTGATTTGCGGCGCTGCATGGCGATATACAAAAGGCATATACAAAAGAGCTGCAACATGCCCCAGAGCCGACATTCAACAACGCCGCCCAAGGAGGCGAAGCTGTTTCGCAACAACCGCAGCCAGGCGGTGCGCATTCCTGTCGAGTTCGAGCTTCCCGGCGAAAAAGTCCTGATCAGCCGGGAAGGCGATCGTCTTGTCATCGAGCCGGTTCGCAAACCTGGCCTCACCGCGTTGCTCGCCCAGTGGGCGAAAGAGCCGCCGCTCGATCCTGAAGACGACTTCCCCGAGATCTACGACACGCCAGTCAAATCCGAGGACATTTTCTAGATGCGGTTCATGCTGGATACGAACATTATCAGCGACATGATCCGAAACCCGGCTGGCAAGGCCGCGAGGGCAATGTCGCGCGAGGGAGATGGCGCCGTTTGCACCAGCATCGTGGTCGCCTCGGAATTGCGATATGCCTGCGCCAAGAAGGGATCGGCCAAGCTGCTCAAGAAGGTTGAAGACTTGCTGGCCGAGATTCCTGTCTTGCCGCTCGATGTGCCGGTGGATGCCGAGTATGGCGGACTTCACGCCGAGCTTGAAGCCGCGGGCCAGACCATTGACCACAACGATCTTTTTATCGCCGCTCATGCCTGTGCATTGGGCACCACGCTGGTGACCGCCAACACGGGAGAGTTCAACCGGATCAAGGGCCTGAAGGTCGAGAACTGGCTGGCGTAGCCATAGACCAGAGGATCAAGCCGCAGGAAAAAGCTTCCAGCGTCCGGGGCGGAACGCCACCCGGCTTTTCTGCGCTGCAGGGTGGTCGACGGGCAGTTCGATTTCGACCCGCTGGCGCTCTCCGCCTATCTCAAGCTCGACCCGGCGCGTGCCGGCCACGCGGCGGCTGGCGGCGACCGTGCCGGCGATGCAGCCGCTGCAGCCGTCCAGCAATTCGACATCGTGCGGGCGGAAGTAGAGCGTCGCATCGCCCGAGGGCTCGTTGGGCGCGGCAAGCCCGATCGGACGGTCGGCGAGCCAGATTTCGCCATTGTCGACCTTGACGGGAAGCGAGCTCGATTCACCGATGAAGCCGTAGACGAAGGGCGAGTTCGGCGTGTCGTAGATATCGTCGGCGGTGCCGACCTGCTCGATGCGGCCCTGGCTCATCACCACGACGCGGTCGGCAAGCTCCAGCGCCTCTTCCTGGTCGTGGGTGACGAAGACGGTGGTGTGGCCGGTGGCGTCATGGATTTCGCGCAGCCAGCGGCGCAATTCCCGGCGCACCTGCGCGTCAAGCGCGCCGAACGGCTCGTCGAGCAGCAGCACCTTGGGCTCGATCGCCATGGCGCGCGCCAGCGCCACGCGCTGCCTCTGACCGCCGGAGAGCTGCGCCGGATAGCGCTTTTCGAGCCCTGAAAGCTGGACGAGGTCCAGAAGCTCGGAGGCGCGACGGCGGATCTCCTGCGCCGGCGGGCGCGACGGTCCGTGCCGGACCTTCAGGCCGAAGCCGATATTGTCCGCCACCGTCATGTGCCGGAACAGCGCATAGTGCTGGAAGACAAAGCCGACATTGCGCTCCTGGATGGACTTGTGCGAGGCGTCCTCGTCGCCGAAGAATATCTTTCCCCGTGTCGGCCGCTCCAGCCCGGCGATCAGCCTGAGCAGCGTCGTCTTGCCGGAACCGGACGGTCCCAGCAACGCGATCAGTTCGCCCGACTTGATGTCGAGCGACACGTCGTGAAGCGCCGGAAACCGGTCAAACTCCTTGCGCACGTTGGCAACGCGAACTTCCATAGTGGTCCCTTTGTCAGTGCCCGCGTGTCGCGGCGATCTCGGCGCCGTAGCGCATCTCGAGAAGTGTTTTCAAGACCAGCGTGACGAGCGCCAGGCCCGCAAGCAATGAAGCGACGGCGAAGGCACCGACGGCGTTGTACTCGTTGTAGAGGATTTCGACATGCAGCGGCATGGTGTTGGTCAGGCCGCGTATGTGGCCCGACACCACCGATACCGCGCCGAACTCGCCCATGGCACGCGCATTGCACAGGAGCACGCCGTAGAGCAGCCCCCATTTGACGTTGGGCAAGGTCACGTACCAGAAGGTCTGCCAGCCATTGGCGCCGAGCGAAAGCGCTGCCTCCTCGTCGCCATTGCCTTGCTCCTGCATCAGCGGGATCAACTCGCGGGCGACGAAGGGGAAGGTGACGAAGATTGTGGCCAGCACGATGCCCGGCACGGCAAACAGGATGACGATGCCATGCGCTTTCAGCCAGGTGCCGAGCAGCCCCTGGGCGCCGAACAGAAGCACATAGACGAGGCCCGATATGACCGGCGAGACCGAGAAGGGGAGGTCGATCAGCGTGGTCAGGAAGGCCTTGCCCTTGAACTCGAACTTGGCGATCGCCCAGGCGGCGGAGATGCCGAAGACGATGTTGAGCGGCACCGAGATCGCCGCCACCAGCAGCGTCAGCCGGATCGCCGAGCGCGTGTCGGCACTGCCGAGCGCTTCGGTGTAGGCACCGATGCCCTTGGCGAAGGCTTCGTTGAAGACGATGATCAGCGGCAAGAGCAGGAAAATGCCGAGGAAGGCGAAGGCGACGGCCATCAGAGCCAGGCGCGCAGGGCGGCTTTCCGTGACCGCCGCCGACTGGCTTTCATGATGCGGTTCGTAGGATTTGATCTCCGGGTCAGCCATAGCGCTTGCGGCTCCATGACTGTGCGAGATTGACGACCAAAAGCATGATGAACGACAGAGCGAGCATGATCGCCGCGATCGCTGTCGCCGCCGGATAATTGTATTCCTCCAACCGAATGACGATCAGCAGGGGTGCGATTTCTGATTTGTAGGGCAAGTTGCCGGCGATGAAGATGACCGAGCCGTATTCGCCGACGCCACGCGCGAAGGCGAGGGCGAAGCCGGTGACGATGGCCGGCGCCAAGCCCGGAAACAGGATGCGGGTGATGATCTGGAAGCGATTGGCGCCCAGCGTGGCGGCGGCTTCCTCCACTTCCTTGTCGATCTCCTCCATGATCGGCTGCACGGTGCGCACGACGAAGGGCAGGCCGATGAAGATCAGCGCGATGACGATACCGAGCGGCGTATAGGCGACCTTGATGCCGAGCGGCATCAGCAATTTGCCGATCCAGCCGTTCGGCGCGTAGAGCGTGGTCAGCGCGATGCCGGCCACAGCCGTCGGAAGGGCGAAGGGCAGGTCGACCATGGCATCGACGATGCGGCGGCCGGGGAAACGGTAGCGCACCAGCACCCATGCGACCAGCGTGCCGAAGACGACGTTGACCGCAGCCGCGACGAAGGCGGTGCCGAAGCTGATTCTCAGCGCATTGATGGTGCGGCGATCGGTGGCGATCGCCCAGAATTCAGGCCAGCCAAGGGCGGCCGAGCGCCAGAGCAGCCCGGATAGCGGGATGAGGA
>NZ_RZTF01000077.1:0-1075 GCF_004023175.1 Mesorhizobium sp. M7A.F.Ca.MR.362.00.0.0 | reverse complement strand
CGAGAAGCCGAGCGTCAATCCGAAACCCGGAATGACGCTCGGCTGCCTGAATCGCCACCCCGCCTGGGCGGGTGCTGTGGTCATGTCGTCCTGAATATCGACTGCTTACTGGGGCTTGTAGATCTGGTCGAATATACCACCATCGCCGAAATGATAAGGCTGTGCTTTTTTCCAGCCACCAAACTGTGGATCGTCGATGGTTACGAGCTTGATCGGCGGCAGCTTGGCGAGGTCCTCGGCCGGCACCAGATCGGGCTTGGCAGGACGATAATGGTTCTTGGCGATGATCGTCTGCGCTTCTTTGGAATAGAGCCAGCTCAGATAGGCTTCGGCGACCTTGCGCGTGCCCTTGGCATCGACATTGGCGTCGACCACCGCCACCGGCGGTTCTGCCAGGATGGAGGTCGGCGGGTAGACGATGTCGAAATTGTCGGCACCGAACTCGTCGAGCGCCAGATAGGCCTCGTTTTCCCAGGCGATAAGCACATCGCCAAGACCCTTTTGCGCGAAGGTCACAGTCGAGCCGCGCGCGCCGGTGTCGAGCACCGGGGCATTGGCGTAGAGCTTGCCGACGAACTCCTTGGTCTTGGCCTCGTCGCCGCCGTCATTGGCGTTGGCGTAGGCCCAGGCGGCGAGATAGTTCCAGCGCGCGCCGCCGGAGGTTTTGGGATTGGGCGTAATCACCTGGACACCGTCCTTGACGAGGTCGCTCCAGTCGTGAATGCGCTTGGGATTGCCCTTGCGGACGAGGAAGATGATGGTCGAGGTGTAAGGCGCTGAATTGTTTTCGAATTTGGTGCGCCAGTCCGGATTGATCTTCTTCGCCTTCGAGACGATGGCGTTGATGTCGCCTTCAAGTGCCAGCGTCACCACATCGGCGTCGAGGCCATCGATCACGGCGCGGGCCTGGGCGCCCGATCCGCCATGCGACTGCTGGACGGTGACGGTCTCTCCGGTCTCGGCCTTCCAATGCGCGACGAAAGCTTCGTCATAGGCCTTGTAGAGCTCGCGTGTCGGATCGTAGGACACGTTGAGAATGGTGGTATCGGCAAACGCGAAACCGAGCGTGCCGAAC
>NZ_RZTF01000780.1:0-1136 GCF_004023175.1 Mesorhizobium sp. M7A.F.Ca.MR.362.00.0.0 | reverse complement strand
TCATTACACAGCGCTGCAATGCCCAGGAGCCTCCGCAATGATACCCTAGGCCTTGCATACCCTCCACCATCCCGGTGTGCACTCCGTCTTCCAGCACGCCGGCCCGCAGCCACCCCACTTAAACACTGCCTGTAAGAATATGTTATTATATCAGCACATTAGGCGCGCGCCGGCGCGTATTACCACTACATTTTGGGGATGATCTCAGGCGAGTTGTTCGTCGAGGTTGTGTGGCAGAGCGATGCCAGATGCCTTGAAGACGTTGCCCACTTGGCCCGTAACGTGGGTTCTGGTGGTGACGATGCGACCATCCTTTTCGATGGTGGCTTCCTGGAGGCGGTCGAGATCGCGTAGGAGCGGCTGCCATTCGGGCGTCAGGCCTTTGGCCCGGCAGAGGCGGTACAGTTCCTTGCTGAGTACGAGCGCCAGGAACGAGCAAAACATATGTCCGCGGATGGCGGCATCGGATTGGTGGAAGATCGGCCGGGTATTGAAGGTTGCCTTGGTGGCGCGGAACAGGCTCTCGACCTCGAGCAAACCGCGATACCGCAGCACGGCCTGGAGCGGGGTCACCTTCGCGTTGGTCCGCACCACGGGGATGAAGTCGTACCGGGCTTCCTCGGCAAGCTTGGCGACATCGATCTTGAAGTTCTTGCCGCTGGCCTTGGTAACGCCGGTAGGCCGAGTTGCCGATCAGTGCCTTATCGCCCTTCTTGAGCTGTGCCTCGGCCGCCTATCTGGACTTCGTGGTAGAGATCATCCGCAGATCCGACGACCAGAAGGGCTTCGAAGTCTTACCCCGCCGCTGGGTTGTCGAGCGCACCTTCGGCTGGATGACAAGATGGCGCCGCCTCGTGCGCGACTACGAGAAGCGCATCGACGCCTCTCACGCCATGATCCTTGTCGCTATGGACGGCAATCTCATCCGCAGAAACGCTCATCCCTGAATTTCAAAACGGACTCTGACGGCCTTTGAACATATCGAACTCGCGAAAATTGATGCAGGGTTCCTCCGATGCGACCAGTTACCAAAACTGTGCAACACAACCTTTGATAGTACCTGAGTGGAACTTGACAAGTTCATTGACATCGTCTTTCTCACTTCGCGCGGCTTCGTGCTGTCTCAGCTAAAAGAC
>NZ_RZTF01000779.1:501-1140 GCF_004023175.1 Mesorhizobium sp. M7A.F.Ca.MR.362.00.0.0 | reverse complement strand
GTCCATGGCCCTGCGTCGACGGGCGTGGTTCGGCGTAACGCCTACTTGACCGACACGCCCTACTTCACCGACATGCTGGGCCCACCCTCGACGGCCAGCACCAGCCGGCGGTTGGTTATCCTTGCCAGTTGCGCCAGGCGCCCGGCCGGCCGCTCGCCATAGAGATCGGCCAGCGATGCCGGCAAGACCAGCGCCAGCACGCCGTTGGCGCGCTGTTCCCATTTCAGCCTGGGCATGATGCCGGGCATCGACGCCGTCAGCAGGTAGACGACGCGCATCATCGCGGCGAGCACGCGGGCGCGCTCCAGATAACGCGGCGGCGCCAGCGCCTTGATCTCGGGGGCGATGGCTTCGTTGAAGATGCCGTCATGACGATAGGCGTTGGCCATGGCCAGGAAAGCACGGCCGGGATGGTCGACGCCGAAGAAGGAGGCGTGCGCAATGATGTTGAGCGATTGCTTGCCGCGATATTCGGGGTGCGCGCGCCAGCCGATATCGGCCAGCAATGCGGCCGCGTGGCGGTAGCGCGCCTCGTCTTCGGTCTCGTCGATGCCGAAAGCGGCAAAGGTTTTGGCGGTCCAGTCGACAAGTTCATGCGCATGGGCGACGGAGCGCGAGCGCAGGCGGGCGAGTTCCTCC
>NZ_RZTF01000779.1:0-491 GCF_004023175.1 Mesorhizobium sp. M7A.F.Ca.MR.362.00.0.0 | reverse complement strand
CGACGCCGAAATCAAGGGGTCGGCCTTCTGCTCGGCCTCATCGAGCAGCGAATAGAGAAAGCCTTCGCGTACACCCAGAGCCGAGACGATGATCTTCGACGGCTGCATCGCTGCCATGATCTCCTGCAGCACGACGGCGCCATAGGGCAGCAGCGAACGGCGGTTCTTGGAAACGCCTTCGATGCCCTTGACCTTCTCGATCTCGGCCTTGGCCACCTGCTTGAGGAAGTTCGCCGCGCTTTCGGCCGAGATCTCGTAATGGTGCATGACGCCAAGCGGATAGTTGGTCATCTCCATGTGCAGCCGGGCGAGATTTCGCCAGGTGCCGCCGACGGCGTAGAAGGGCCTGCCCTGCCCGCCTTTCAACAGCTTGGCCTTCGCCAGTTCGTCACGCGTGATCTTGGCCGCCTGAGCCAGCGAGTTCTTCGCCATGTCCTGCAGGCGCAGACCGCCCAGCGGCAGCGTGATGCCGTCGCCGATCGCTTCGCCGG
>NZ_RZTF01000778.1:0-1144 GCF_004023175.1 Mesorhizobium sp. M7A.F.Ca.MR.362.00.0.0 | reverse complement strand
TACGAATGAGCCGCAGGAGGCATTTGACGAACGGGGAAGCAAGGGCCTCGTCGTCCTTGTGGACAGCAGGGCCAACCGGTTCATGAGGAATCTCGCTTTTCCCCAATTTCAGTACTCCTCTTGAAGGACGATCTCTTTTTCTGCGATGTGTGGTTCGGGCGCTTGCGTGGGCGGGGGAATGGCTTGGGCGAGCCGATCCCACGCAACAGTGTCCCGTGGCCGACCTCGAGCACGTCCACCAATGCGAGACCTTTCACCGCGGCGCGAACGCCTGCGCCGCGGTTCGACCCGAGGTAAACGCAATGGAAATTCCACCTGCCGCAAGCCGCGCACTTTTGCGGCATCGACGTTATTGCTGCGAAGTGCGCCTGGGCGGGCGGATTTGCCGGTGTTCAATTCCAATTGTCATGCCCTTCGCGATCCTTGCTCAGGAAGTGACAGCGTTTTGAGTTTCGGAAGTCTTGTTTTGCGGAGCCACACAGAGACCCGCGTGACAGGCAGGCTCACCCGTGTAGTTGGCCAGGGCTTGGAGCAACGAGGTGAGGTAGCGCTGTTTGGTTTGGTCCGGCACTGGCTCCGAATGGTCCAGCGATTTGATTGCCACCTCGATCAACTCGATCGCCCGGTCCTTGTTGCCGCTCTCGTAATAATACTGAGCGACCGGAAAGTAACACCCGAATTTAAAGTCTCCATCGCCTTGCGGAGGATTAAGTTCCAGGATCTGTTCGGAGAGCTCCTTGCCCATCGCAAAGCGATCATCATGCGGAAGATGGGAGTTGTCGATCGTGGGATGGAAGAGTTGGTTCAGCGCCATCACCACCCAAGACATCGCTTCGAACTTTTTGTTGATCGCGTCCTCGACCAATTCGCGCATAAGCGGCAAGCCGGTTTTGATGTCGCGCAGCTTGTGAAGCAGAATATCCGCATGAACCCGCCGAAAATCAAAAGAGTCTGGCATCACGGCGAGGCCTTCTTCGATGGCCAATAGTGCCGCTGCCCAATCCTCGTCCTGCATCGCCGGCCCAAGTTTGGCGTATATCGGCTGACTCAGCGACGATTCGCGCACACGCGAGATTCGCTTTGCATCGACGGCTTTCGCTTCATAGCTGCTGCGCCAGCTGCCGTTAAGGACTTTCGGCAAAAC
>NZ_RZTF01000777.1:0-1145 GCF_004023175.1 Mesorhizobium sp. M7A.F.Ca.MR.362.00.0.0 | reverse complement strand
ATTTTATATATATTAAAGGATTTCAATTATTTTTCTAGAAAGGTTTATATAAATAAAAGAAGAAAACAACGTTGGAAGGAGGCGTGGTTTTGGCTATTACTATTACAATGGGAATACAAAAAGGTGGTTGCGGGAAATCCACTACTGCTGGAATACTAGCATATTTATTAAGCAGAGATGGCTATAAGGTGTTAGCCATAGATATGGATTCTCAAGGTAATTTAACTGAATTAATATCTAATCAACCTTCTAATGAATTTGTAGGAAAATCAATACTAGAAGCAATGCAGAATCAAAATATGAAAGATTACATCCTACCTATAGGGAAAAATTTAGATTTACTTCCTGCTACTAATTTTTTAGCTACTTTTCCAAGATGGATTTATACGGGAAGAACATATAAAGGTGATAGTATTCCTTTCAAAGGAATACCTAGTTTAATTCTAGATCAAAGTTTAGATGATATAAGAAGTGAGTATGATTTCATTATTATTGATACACCACCGTCATTGTCAGAACAAACAACTAATGCATTATGTGCTAGTGAATATGTAGTAGTGTTGTTTGAGTGTTCTAACTGGTGCTACTCAGCAATTCCTAACTTCATGGAATCCGTCGCCAGTGCTAAAAAACATGGAAATAGAGGTACTGAGGTAATAGGAATTTTAAGAACATTAAATGACTTAAGAAGAAGTGATGCCAAAGCATTTAATGAAATGATTACAGAAGATTATCCTAACGAAGTATTTAAAACTGTTATTAATAGAAGAGCTCCTATTGGTCGTTTAGCTTTATATGGATTCAATAAAAACTCAGAGTTAAAACCGGCTTTACTACAATATGAGCAATTTTATAAGGAGTTGATAGATCGTGTCCAAAGTAAATGATATTAAAAATTTGAAGCGGCTTCAAAAGCAAATTACGCCATCACAAGCTTTAGCTGAAGAAATTATTGAAGAGAAAACATTTGAGCAGGAAAAAAAGTTAATAAGAAAACGAGTATCTTTTGATTTAAGAACAGACTTACATAGAGAATTAAAAATGCAATCTTTATTGCAAGAAAAAAACATCTATATTTTAATTGAAGAAGCATTAGAGAAATATCTAAATAAGATTAAAGAATAATTTTGTGCATCCAATATTTG
>NZ_RZTF01000776.1:0-1146 GCF_004023175.1 Mesorhizobium sp. M7A.F.Ca.MR.362.00.0.0 | reverse complement strand
CGTAACCACCGACGGCGTCGATCCGGGCGTGATGACCAACAAGACCTTTGCCGCCTACATCGACCGCTCCGGCCGCGACTACAAGAAGATGTCGAAAACACCGGACCAGTATGACGCCTTCGTGGCGCAGATAAGCCATATGTGGGAGACCGAGCCGGCGTGGACCAAGGAGCAGCTCGCTGAGATAACCACGCCGACGGCGATCGTTGCCGGCGACCATGATGAAGCGATCAAGCGCGAACACACCGAATATATCGCCTCCGCCATCCCGGGCGCGAAGCTGATTATCCTGCCCAACGCCAGTCATTTCGCCATGCTGCAAGCGCCGGATGAATATAACCAGGCTGTGCTGGACTTCATCGACGCCAAATAGAGGATTCTGTGCGGCGACAGGGGGATTGCGATTGCGGCGAATGCGGTTATCCTTCTGGCGAGGATCTTTCTGAACCGTCATTTCGGGGAGTTCGATGTATCGCCTGATGGTCGCAAGTGCCGGTTTTCTTGCCGCTCTGGCCGTGCCGGCTTTCGCCGCCGACCCAGCGGCCGATGTTCCGATGACCGCGCCCGGCTTCGACTGGACCGGCTACTATGCCGGCATGCAAGCCGGCTATGGCTGGGGTCGGTCCGACATATCAGGAACAGAGGGCGAGCCGTTTTCGGCCACACCCGACGTTGACGGCGGTTTTGTCGGCGGCCATGTCGCCGGACTGTGGCAATTCGACCAGGCGGTGCTGGGCGCCGAGGCAGACCTCAACTATTCCTCGATCGACGGAACGACGGTATCGGCCCTGGGAAGCACATTCGGCACCGACATCAAGTGGTTCGGGTCGGTCAACGCCAAGGCCGGCTACGCCATGGATCGCCTGCTGGTCTACGGCATTGGCGGCGTCGCCTTTGCCGGCATCGAAACATCGCAAGTCGCGGGTCCGGCGTTCGCCAGCACGCGCACGAATGTCGGCTGGACCGCGGGTGCCGGCGTCGACTACGCGTTGACCGACAAGTTCGTCGTCGGCGCACAGTATCGCTACTATGATTTCGGCTCCGAGCACTACGACGTAGCGGAACCCTTCAACGATCGCGATCAGAACGTGAAGCTCAACACGGTAGGCATCAATTTGAGCTACAAGTTCTGAGCAGGGCCACAAT
>NZ_RZTF01000775.1:0-1149 GCF_004023175.1 Mesorhizobium sp. M7A.F.Ca.MR.362.00.0.0 | reverse complement strand
GCGCGGGAATGGCCAACGATGCAGCGCTGGGCGGCATGCAGGGTGAGCATTCGGCTGCTCCTCAAGAGGATACAGCCTGGGGCACTCCCCATCAGGAGCCACTTTTACGGTCATCCATTGTGAAGCGGAAGAGGACAGCTAGCCTGGTAAATCAATCGCCGCAACAGGTGTCTGGTGCGACTAAATTGCAGCGACCAAAGTTTTTGGTCGAGGTGTCCCCATTTTCATTTTCCAAGCGGCATACAGGCGCGGGAATGGCCAACGATGCAGCGCTGGGCGGCATGCAGGGTGAGCATTCGGCGTCGGCGCTCAGTCCGTCAGAACCAAAGTTCGACGACGACTACCCCGAATTTACTGAGGACGGGCTGGCAGAAATCGATGCGCTGTCCAAATCTCGCTCCAATGCTGCACCCAATTTGCACGGGACCAGATTGAATGAGGCGTTTGAGAAAAAGGGCTCCTCTTCAGGCGCGGGAATGGCCAACGATGCAGCGCTTGGCGGCATGAATACAGTACCCTCGGCGGAGGCGCAGAGGTCATCGCAAGCAAGCCCTAAGGACTTTCCCGATTTAACCGACTCCGATCTGGAAGACGAGCATATCGCGGCCGATTTCGCACTGCTTGGCGAGGCGCTGCACAGGGCCAGTCCCGACATCGCCGCCCGGACCCGGTTGGTGGCGCCGGCGGTGGCCCATTTCTTGCGCATGGCTGGGAACCCGGCCGAGGCGGCCGCCGCTTTCCACGACATCATCGATGGCGGCAGGGCCAACTTCGGGGGCGGCACGGCCAGCTTTGTGTTCCTTCCGGTCAACAATGCCGGGACTGGCCCTGGGGGCACCCACTGGTCGCTGCTGTTTGTCGATCTACGCGGGCGCCAGCCGGTCGCCTATCATTACGACTCCTTCGGCACCCTGAACAGCGCCATCGCACAAGGGCTGGCAGCACGTCTGGGCGCCCGCTTGGATCGAGTGCGGATGGCCCAGCAGGACAACACCTACGATTGCGGGGTATTTGTCGTGGACGCCACCAGGGCGCTGGCCGCGCGATTGGCTAAAGGAGAACGGCCCGGGAGCCAGCCGCTGCACCTCGACACCCTCGTCGCCGACCGGCAGGCTTTACTGGACCGCCTCACGGCCCCCAGTAACGCAC
>NZ_RZTF01000774.1:0-1151 GCF_004023175.1 Mesorhizobium sp. M7A.F.Ca.MR.362.00.0.0 | reverse complement strand
GCGAGTTGGTGTTGATGACTGTGTAGCAATATGCATTTGCCAGAAACTCGTCCTGCGACAGGCCGCGCGCCAGACGAATCATCTCGAACCCGTCCTCGACTTGCGGGGTGCCGCGCGCGAAGACGAACGGGAGCTTGTCCGACAGCGTCAGCTGCGCGCGGTTGACGGCATAGTGGCGAAAGCGGTTGTCGACATCCTGCGGTTCGATGCAGGGTCCGAGCATATGCAGCACGTCGAAATGCTGCACCAGCCGCATGAGATCCTCGAAATCCGCCAGTGTTCCCGGCCGCCGGCCGCGCTCGAGATCCGTGACGTTCGGCGCCCCGCATCCGGCGAGGAAGGTCATCGAGCCGAGCTCCAGCGTCAGATCGCGGGCGCGCGAACCGGCGTGAGCGTGGATCGATCTCGGCGCCGAGGCGAGTGCCGCCGTCACCATGTCGCGGCCGATGCGCACCATGTCGGTGTCCGGATCGACCAGCGCGCCGGCGCTGGCGAAGTGCTCACGCGCCTGCGGCAGCAGCACCTTGATGCCGAGCTCTTCCAGCACCCGCAGCGCCGTGTCGTGAATCGCGGCCACTTGATCGTCCGAAAAGATCGGCTGCGGCAGGAACGGGTTCTTCAGCGAATGGTAGTTGGGACGGCGGCTGCTTTCGCTGCCGGCCTCGCCCGTGCGTCCACGCCGGCGTTCGCGCCTGCCGTCCCGTGCCGCGTCATCGACCATCGGAAATCCTCCTCATTGCCGCATTGCCTTGCCCTCGGGATCGTAGGGCGAGGCCGCGACGACACGCGCCGGCCGTTCCTCACCCACGACATGCACGGAGAGCGCGGTGCCCTCGCCTGCGAAATCGCGGTCGACCAGCGCCAGCGCCAGGCTCTTGCCGACCGTATAACCGTAACCGCCCGAGTGGACAAAGCCGACGCGCCGGCCCTGATGCCAGACCGGCTCGAAGCCACCGGCATCGGCGTCGAGCGCATCGATTTCCAGCGTCACCAGGCATTGGCCGCTGCCGGCCTCCCGCTGCTTCAACGCTGCTTCGCGGCCGATGAAGCCGCTCTTGCCGAAAGCGATGAAGCGGTCGAGACCGGTCTGGCCCGGCGTGTAGCCTTGCGTGAATTCGCGCGACCAGATGCCAACGATCTTCTCCAGCCGC